>NZ_JBHYMC010000034.1:0-69692 GCF_042742535.1 Streptomyces sp. NPDC058880 | reverse complement strand
CGCCCGAAGGGGGCGGCCGGGGTCCATGTCGTCCCGGAGCCGGTGCTCAGCGGCCGCTCGGCGGCCGGTCGGCGCGGCGGCCGGTCAGCAGGCGGGCGCGGCGGCCGTGACCGGGACGCCGTGCTCGGCGGCCAGTCGCTGGAGGTCTTCCAGCTCCGCCTGTTCCACTTCCGCGAGGAAGTCGTCACCCGTCTCGCGGGCGTGCCTGAGATCCGACTGCGTGGCCCTGATGCGCTGCAGGAGACCCGCGGTGAATGCGTCCATGATGGGTTCGCCCCCTCTTCGTGGGTCGGCGGCGGCACGGGGCAGTACCGCCGTCAGGGAGTGGATGGGGTGTGCTCACGTCCTCCCCGGCACACTGGGCGCAGAAACCTCTCCCGGCCGGGGAATCCCCACTTCCGCCCCCGCAGGCCCCTCCCTGGCCCGCCTTACAGCCGGTTTACGGCCGAAACGGGCAGGATGTACGACGCAACAACGTGTGCCCTTTTGGGCTCGGAGGAAGGAAACGACGTGCGCGTACTCGTCGTCGAGGACGAGCAGCTGCTCGCCGATGCGGTGGCCACCGGCCTGCGCCGGGAGGCCATGGCCGTGGACGTCGTGTACGACGGCGCCGCCGCCTTGGAGCGGGTCGGCGTGAACGACTACGACGTGGTCGTGCTCGACCGGGACCTCCCCCTTGTGCACGGTGACGACGTCTGCCGGAAGATCGTCGAGCTCGGCATGCCCACCCGTGTGCTGATGCTGACCGCCTCGGGCGACGTGAGCGACCGGGTGGAGGGCCTGGAGCTGGGGGCCGACGACTACCTGCCCAAGCCGTTCGCCTTCACCGAGCTGACCGCCCGGGTGCGGGCGCTCGGGCGGCGGACCACCGTCGCGCTGCCGCCCGTACTGGAGCGGGCCGGGATCAAGCTGGACCCGAACCGGCGCGAGGTGTTCCGCGAGGGCAAGGAGGTGCAGCTGGCGCCGAAGGAGTTCGCGGTGCTGGAGGTCCTCATGCGCAGCGAGGGGACCGTGGTCTCGGCCGAGCAGCTGCTGGAGAAGGCCTGGGACGAGAACACCGACCCGTTCACCAACGTGGTGCGCGTGACGGTGATGACCCTGCGCCGCAAGCTGGGCGAGCCGCCCGTCATCGTGACGGTGCCCGGCTCCGGATACCGGATCTGACCACGTGGCGACCACCCCGGCCCCACCGACGGCGCCGCCGAAGCCGACCTGGGACCCCGGACAGCCCGAGGGTCCCTTCCCGTGGCTGAGGCCGACCATTCGGATACGCCTCACGCTGCTGTACGGCGGGATGTTCCTGATCGCGGGCATCCTGCTGCTGTCGATCATCTACCTGCTGGCGGCCCAGGCCCTGCGGCAGGGCTACGCCATGCCCTTCCAGATCGTCGGCGGACAGAACGTTCAGGTCGCCAGCACGGCCTGCCCCGGCGTGGGCATCGGACAGTCGTACGAACAGTTCAACGCGGCGATCGGCAAGTGTGCCCTCGAGCAGCGCAGGCACGCCCTGGACGACCTGCTCAGCCGCTCGCTGATGGCCCTGCTGGGCCTGAGCATCATCGCCTTCGCCTTCGGCTACGCGATGGCCGGCCGGGTGCTGTCGCCGCTGGGCAAGATCACCCGTACCGCCCGCCGGGTGGTCGGGTCCGACCTCACCCGGCGCATCGAGCTGGACGGGCCGGACGACGAGCTCAAGGAGCTCGCCGACACCTTCGACGAGATGCTCGACCGCCTGGAGCGGGCCTTCACCGCCCAGCAGCGGTTCGTCGCCAACGCCTCGCACGAGTTGCGGACGCCGCTGGCGATCAACCGGACCCTGCTGGAGGTGCACCTGTCCGATCCGGGCGCCCCGGTGGAGCTCCAACAGCTCGGCAAAACCCTGCTCGCCACCAACGAGCGCAGCGAGCAGTTGGTCGAGGGCCTGCTGCTGCTGGCCCGCAGCGAGAACCAGATCGTCGAGCGCAAGCCCGTGGACCTCGCGGAGGTCGCCTCGCGCGCCGTCGACCAGGTGCGGGGCGAGGCCGAGGCCAAGGGTGTGGAGATCCGCGGCGAGCGCGGGCCGGCCGTCGTCCAGGGCAACGGAGTCCTGCTGGAGCGGATCGCCCTCAACCTGGTGCAGAACGCCGTCCGGTACAACGTGCCGGAGGGCGGCTGGGTGGAGGTCACCACCGAGGCCCAGCACGGCCAGGCGGTGCTCCTGGTGTCGAACACGGGTCCCGTGGTTCCCGCGTACGAGGTGGACAACCTCTTCGAGCCGTTCAGGCGGCTGCGTACGGAGCGTACGGGCAGTGACAAGGGTGTCGGGTTGGGCCTGTCGATCGCGCGCTCCGTGGCGCGCGCACACGGCGGCAGGATCCAGGCGACGCCCCGGGAGGGCGGTGGCCTCGTGATGCGTGTCACTCTGCCCTGCTGAGACCACCGCCCCGTGTTCGCTTTTGGCTGAATACTTGGCCCCTGAACCCAGCACCTCCTGTGTGATCGATCACAGTCGGCGGTGTCCGGCCCTGTGAGTTCGGTGACTCGGGGGCGGCCGGAACGCCCGGGAAGTCCGGGTTTCCGGCCCCTCGAATGGCGGGAAATACACGGGGTGGCGTTTGTGCAAGACGGCGCCCGGACCGTGTACGGTCCCGGTCGTCATCCCAGCCGATCGCCCCTTCGGGCGGGCGGCTGGGTGTCGATTGAGTAACAGACCTTGATGTGAGGCAAAATCTCCGCCTCAGGTCGGGCACAAGTCCGGCCTCTCGTGCGTTACGTGCGCTGAGACACCGCTAACACCCAGAGGGGGAGAGCGAAAAATGGCAACGGACTACGACACTCCGCGCAAGACCGACGACGACGTCGACAACGACAGCATCGAGGAGCTCAAGGCTCGACGCAATGAGAAGTCGTCCTCGTCCGTCGACATGGACGAATTCGACTCGGCCGAGAGCCTGGAGCTTCCCGGTGCGGACCTCTCCAACGAGGAGCTCGCCGTCCGGGTCCTGCCCAAGCAGGCCGACGAGTTCACCTGCATGAGCTGCTTCCTGGTGCACCACCGCAGCCAGCTGGCGCGCGAGAAGAACGGTCAGCCGATCTGCCGCGACTGCGACTGAGAGGTGTCGGCCGTGACTGGCTCGACACCCTTTCGGAAGCGTGTCTTCCGAAAGCAGGGTGATCCGGCGGAGACGCAGGCGGTGACCACGGACCCGGAGACGGGTCTCGAAGCCGCCCCCGGCGACTCCGCCAGTGCGGCGCTCGCCGCTCCCTCCGACGCGGCTTCGGCGGCGCCGGTCGCGGAGTCCGGCGAGGGGTCCCGGCGCGGTGGCGGGAGCCGCCGGCTGCAAGCGGTCAGGAACGGAGTGCGCAAGGGCGGCGAAGGCGTGCGCGGCGCCGCCCTCTACGTCACCGACAGGATCATCGAGAACGCTCCGCGCGTCCCGGTCCGTGACCTCGCGACGCTGCGCGCGCAGTTCCCCGGCCTCGGACCCGAGCAGCTCGCCGACAAGCTGATCGCGGGCGCCACCGCGGCCTCGGCGACCGTCGGCGCCAGCATCGGCGCGGCGGCCATGCTGCCCGTGCCGCCCGCGATGCCCGCCGAGCTCGCGGCGGAGATCACCGGAGTCGCGGCGATCGAGCTGAAGCTCGTCGCGGAGCTCCACGAGGTCTACGGCCAGCGGCCGCCCGGCAACCTCAGGGAGCGGACGTTCGCCTACCTGACCGCGTGGACGGAAGAGCGCGGGGTCGACCTCACCAAGCCCACCACGCTGAACGCCGCGCTCGGCGGGCAGATGAAGCGCGAATTGCGTCAGCAGATCATGAAGCGGATGTTCCGCAGCCTGCCGAACCTCATGCCGTTCATGGTGGGCGCGGCGGTCGGAGCGGTCATGAACCGCCGCGACACCCGCAAACTCGCCGAGAAGGTCCGTGGAGACCTGCGCCGACAGGCGGTGGCCTGGGAGGCCCTGCGCGCCCTGCCGCCCCTGGAACGACCCGTGGAGCCCCTTCCCGAGGCCACCAGGGCAGCCCTGGAGGGTCCGCGGTACTTCACGCGCGACTGACGCGTTCGGCGGCCGGCCGCCCGGCACTGCGGGGCCGGCCCCTCAGGCCGCCCGCGCCGCACGCAGCGCCGAGACCAGGGCCTGCGGCTCGCGGGTGGAGACGTAGACGTACGGGGTCGGGTCGGCGGGGTCGGTGACCTCGACGCGCACCGCCGTCGGCACGTAGCTGCGCATCAGCATGAAGGCCCGGGGGTCCGCCTTGTAGGTGCGCCAGGCGCGCGCCTCCTCGGTGTCCAGGATCTCGGGCTCGCCCAGCGCCGACACCGGGATCCGGGCGTCGCCGACGGCCAGCGCACCGTTCACCACGCGCACGCGCGCGGAGCCGTACGAACTCACCAGGAACCCGGCCAGCGCCGTCCCGCCGACGAGGCCGGCCAGCAGGGGCATGGTGCCCAGGGGCAGCAGCATCAACGCGCCCGCGAGTCCGGTCAGGACGGCGATGCCCCACCAGGAGCGGGGGGCGGTCAGGCGTTCGTCGTGGTGCGCGGTGGAGGGCTGCATGTGCTCAAGCCTGCCACGAGGCGACCGGCGGGTAGCCGCGCGGGTAAGGTCTGCGGCTGTGAGTGGACGAAACACAGCGTTGACGCCCCCGGCCGATGCCGTCGCACCGGTCCGGCATCCCGACGCCCCGGCACCCGGTGAGCTCCTCGGTGCCCATTACGAGCACTGTTTCGGCTGCGGCGGGGGCCAGCCGCACGGACTCCACCTGGAGGCCCGCGCGGGCGAGGGCGTGCGCATCACCGCCGAGTTCACCGTCAGGCCCGCGCACCAGGGCGCGCCGGGGCTCGCCCACGGCGGGGTGCTCGCCACCGCACTCGACGAGACGCTGGGCTCTCTGAACTGGCTGCTGCGCGTCATCGCGGTGACCGGACGGCTGGAGACGGACTTCGTGCGGCCGGTGCCCGTGGACACCGTGCTCCACCTGGAGGCCGAGGTCACCGCCGTCGCCGGCCGGAAGATCTACTGCACGGCCGTGGGCCGGATAGGCGGGCCGGAGGGCCCGGTCGCGGTCCGCGCCGACGCGCTCTTCATCGAGGTGAAGGTCGACCACTTCATCGACAACGGACGGCCCGAGGAGATCCAGGCGGCGATGGCCGACCCGGACCAGGTCAGGCGTGCACGCGCCTTTGAGGTGAATCCCTGATGTCCCTGAGCAACAACGGATCCCGCCGCGACGTCGACGTGTTGTTGCGCCGCGTCGATCCGGAGGTTCCCATTCCGGCGTACGGGCACCCCGGCGACGCCGGCTGCGATCTGGTCACCACCGAGGCCGCCGTGCTGGAGCCCGGTGAGCGCGCGGTGCTGCCCACGGGGGTCGCGATCGCCCTGCCCGACGGGTACGCGGCCTTCGTGCACCCGCGTTCGGGGCTGGCCGCGCGCTGCGGGCTCGCGCTCGTGAATGCCCCGGGGACGGTGGATGCCGGGTACCGTGGAGAGATCAAGGTGATCGTGGTCAATCTCGACCCTCGCGAGAGCGTCCGGTTCGAGCGTTTCGACCGCATTGCCCAGCTGGTTGTCCAGCGGGTCGAGAAGGTGCGCTTCCACGAGGTGGCGGAACTTCCCGGCTCGGCCCGGGCCGAGGGGGGCTTCGGCTCCACCGGCGGTCATGCGGCCGTGGCCGGATCCGGGGCTGGTCAGCAGGGTGGGAATGGCTACGCTTCGGTCGTTACCGACCGGGAAGGACAGTGACGTGTTCGGACGTCGCAAGAAGAACGACTCCGCCAAGGACGGCGGCGCGGCCGAGCAGGTCGTAGACGGCGTCGCCGCCGCTGAGCAGGACGACACGGGCGAGTCGGACGGCGCTGCCGCGCCGCGCCGGATCAACCTGCCCCCGGCCCCGCGGCCGGACGGCCCCTGGGACGTCTCCGAGGTGCCCGGCAACCCGACCGACGGCCGGGTCGACCTGGGCGGCATCTTCGTACCCGGTGTCGACGGCATGGAACTGCGCGTCGAGGTGGCCGGGGACGCCATCGTGGCCGCCACCGTGGTGCTGGGTGACAGCGCCGTGCAGCTGCAGGCCTTCGCCGCCCCCAAGAAGGAGGGCATCTGGGGCGAGGTCCGCGACGAGATCGCCGCGGGCATCACCCAGCAGGGCGGCATCATCGATGAGGTCCAGGGCGCACTGGGCTGGGAACTGCGTGCGCAGGTCCCCGTCCCGCTGCCGGACGGGCAGACCGGTGCCCAGCTGGTTCGCTTCGTCGGCGTCGACGGCCCGCGCTGGTTCCTGCGGGGCGTCATCTCCGGCCAGGGCGCGGTGCGCCCCGAGTCGGCGGGCGTGCTGGAGCAGATCTTCCGGGACACCGTCGTCGTCCGCGGCGACGGCCCGATGGCCCCGCGCGACCCGATCGTCCTGAAGCTCCCGAACGACGCCCAGATGGTGCCGGACGGCGTGCAGACGGAGGACCAGGAAGGCTCCCGCTTCGGCGGCGGCATGGGCCAGCTCGACCGCGGCCCGGAGATCACCGAGGTCCGCTGACCCGCCGACCCCGGACGGCCCCCGCGCACAGGGGGGCGCGTCGTGTTCCCGGCCGGTGGGCCCCCTCCTTCAGGGAGGGGCCCACCGGCTCTCGCGCGCCCGGGGCGGAGCCCGGCGCTCCGGATCGGGCCCCTGGCGGAGTTCCGTCCGAGTTCCGTCAGAGATCCGTCAGGGATCGGCCCCGGGGCCGGGACGGGTGCCGGCCCGGACCGGACGTCCCCGAGAATGAGCCCATGGGACGCGGCAAGCTCAGGATCTACCTCGGCGCGGCACCCGGCGTGGGCAAGACCCACGCGATGCTCTCCGAGGGGCACCGCAGGACGGAGCGGGGCGCGGACTGCGTCGTGGGCTTCGCCGAGCACCACGGGCGACCGCGCACGCAGGCCGTGCTCCACGGCCTGGAACAGGTCGAGCGCCGGACCCTGGCCCACCGCGGCGCCCCCCTCACCGAGATGGACGTGGACGCGCTCCTCGCCCGCCGCCCGGCCGTCGCGCTGGTGGACGAGCTCGCGCACACCAACGCTCCCGGCTCGCGCAACGCCAAGCGCTGGCAGGACGTGGAGGAGCTGCTGCGCGCCGGCATCGACGTCGTCTCGACCGTCAACATCCAGCACCTGGAGTCGCTCGGGGACGTCGTCGAGTCGATCACCGGGGTGCGGCAGCAGGAGACCGTGCCCGACGAGGTCGTCCGCCGGGCCGACCAGGTCGAACTGGTCGACATGTCCCCGCAGGCGCTGCGCCGGCGCATGGCGCACGGGAACATATACGGGCCCGAGATGATCGACGCGGCGCTCTCCCACCACTTCCGGCCGGGCAACCTCACCGCGCTGCGCGAGCTCGCACTGCTGTGGGTGGCCGACCGGGCGGACGAGTACCTCCAGCAGTACCGGGGCGAGCACGGCATCCCCTCGACCTGGCAGGCACGGGAGCGGATCGTCGTCGGGCTGACCGGCGGCCCGGAGGGGAGCACCCTCATCCGGCGTGCGTCGAGGATGGCGGCCAAGGGCTCGGGCAGCGAGATCCTCGCCGTATACGTCGCCCGCAGCGACGGCCCGACCGCCGCCTCGCCGAAGGAACTCGCGGTTCAGCGCGCCCTGGTCGAGGACGTCGGAGGAACGTTCCATCACGTCATCGGCGACGACATTCCCGACGCCCTGCTGGCCTTTGCACGCGGGGTCAACGCCACCCAGATCGTGCTCGGCTCCAGCCGCCGCCGCCCCTGGCAGTACGTCTTCGGCCCCGGCGTCGGCGCCGGGGTGGCCCGCGACGCCGGCCCCGACCTCGACGTCCACATCGTCACGCACGAAGAGGTCGCCAGGGGGCGCGGCCTGCCCGCCGCCCGCACGGCGGCCCAGCTCGGCCGCAACCGGACCGCGGCCGGCTGGGTCGTGGGAACGGTCCTGCCGTTGCTGCTGTGCCTGTTGCTCACGCACGTCGACGCGGACCTCGGGCTCGCCAACGACATGCTGCTGTTCCTGTCGCTGACGGTGGCCGCCGCGCTGCTGGGAGGGCTCTGGCCGGCCCTCGCCTCCGCAGCGCTCGGCTCGCTGCTGATGAACTACTTCTTCGCGCCCCCGCTGCACCGGTTCACCGTGTCCGACCCCAGGAACATCCTCGCCATCACCGTCTTCTTCGGCGTGGCCGTCTCGGTGGCCTCGGTGGTGGACCTGGCCGCCCGGCGCACCCACCAGGCCGCCCGTCTGCGCGCCGAGTCCGAGATCCTCTCCTTCCTCGCCGGAAGCGTGCTGCGCGGCGAGACCACGCTGGACGCGCTGCTGGAGCGGGTGCGCGAGACCTTCGCCATGGAGTCGGTGGCCCTGCTGGAGCGGACCGGCGACCGGGAGCCCTGGAAGCCGGCCGGCAGCGTCGGCCCCGGTGCGGTGGCCCGGCCCGAGGACGCCGATGTAGACATGCCGATCGGCGACCACATGGCCCTCGCGCTGTCCGGGCGGGTCCTGCCGGCGGAGGACCGCCGGGTGCTCGGCGCCTTCGCCGCCCAGGCGGCCGTGGTCCTGGACCGCCAGCGCCTGGTCGGCGAGGCCGAGGAGGCCCGCAGGCTGGCCGAGGGCAACCGGATCCGCACCGCCCTGCTGGCCGCCGTCAGCCACGACCTGCGCACGCCGCTCGCCTCCATCAAGGCGTCCGTCACCTCGCTGCGCTCCGACGACGTGGAATGGTCCGAGGAAGACCGGGCCGTGCTCCTGGAGGGCATCGAGGACGGCGCCGACCGCCTCGACCACCTGGTGGGCAACCTCCTCGACATGTCACGGCTGCAGACCGGGACGGTCACCCCGCTGATCCGGGAGATCGACCTCGACGAGGTGGTCCCGATGGCGCTGGGCGGCGTACCGGAGGACAGCGTGCTGCTGGACGTGCCCGAGTCGCTGCCGATGGTGGCGGCGGACCCCGGGCTGCTGGAGCGGGCCGTGGCCAACGTCGTGGAGAACGCCGTCAAGTACAGCCCGGCCGGCGAACCGGTGCTGGTGGCGGCCAGCTGCCTCGGCGACCGGGTCGAAATGCGGGTCGTCGACCGTGGGCCGGGCGTCCCCGACGAGGCCAAGGACCGGATCTTCGCCCCCTTCCAGCGGTACGGGGACGCCCCGCGCGGCGCCGGGGTGGGCCTCGGGCTGGCCGTCGCGCGCGGCTTCACCGAGTCCATGAACGGCACCCTCGCGGCCGAGGACACCCCCGGCGGCGGGCTGACCATGGTGCTGACCCTGCGGGCGGTGTCCCGACGGCCTGCCCCGGCCCCGGCCCCGATACCGGTCTCGGGTACGGCCGACGGCGCGGACGGCACGGGCGGCATGGACGGCGCGGACGCCGGGCGCGGCGGGTACGGCGGCGGGCCCGGGGGAGACGCTTCCCGAGCCTCGCGTCCCCCCGGCACGGACCGTGCCGGGCCCCACCACGCCGGCACGGACCGCGCCGGGACCGACCCACTCGACACCGGTCACGACCGTGGCCGGACGACGCGACAGAAGGCAGGACGCCGATGACCCGGGTGCTCGTGGTGGACGACGAGCCGCAGATCGTCCGAGCCCTCGTGATCAATCTGAAGGCGCGCACGTACGAGGTCGACGCCGCCTCCGACGGCGCGAGCGCACTGGAGCTCGCGGCCGCCCGCCACCCCGACGTGGTCGTCCTCGACCTCGGTCTGCCGGACATGGACGGGGTGGAGGTGATCAGGGGGCTGCGCGGCCGGAGCCGCGTGCCGATCCTGGTCCTCTCCGCCCGGCACAGCTCCGACGAGAAGGTGGAGGCCCTGGACGCGGGGGCGGACGACTACGTCACCAAGCCCTTCGGCATGGACGAGCTGCTGGCCAGGCTGCGCGCCGCCGTCCGCCGGGCCGAACCGTCCGCCGGGTCCGGCGCGGACGGCTCGGTCGTGGCGACCGAGGGCTTCACGGTGGACCTGGCCGCCAAGAAGGCGGTGCGCGAGGGGCACGACGTACGGCTGACGCCCACCGAGTGGCACCTGCTGGAGGTCCTGGTCCGCAACGGCGGCAAGCTGGTCGGCCAGAAGCAGCTGCTCCAGGAGGTCTGGGGACCCTCGTACGGCACCGAGACGAACTACCTGAGGGTCTACATGGCCCAGTTGCGGCGCAAGCTGGAGGCGGACCCCTCGCGTCCGCGGCACTTCATCACCGAGCCGGGCATGGGATACCGCTTCGAGAGGTAGTCGGTGCGCCGGTAGGCTTTCCTGTATGAGTGCTGAACCGCGTCCCGGGAGTCCCGCGAAGCCGGCCAGGTCGGCGGGCCGGTTCCGCCGGATGATCGAGCGGCTGTCGACCTCGCAGGAGGAGCTGCATTCGGCGGAGCTGCAGGAGGACGCAGAAGCCGCGGGCTGTACACGGATCTGCGACTGCGACGACCGCCAGATAGTCAAGGTGACCGGCACCCTCCGCACGGTCACCCTGCGCCCCCGGGCCGGCGTCCCGGCCCTGGAGGCTGAGCTGTTCGACGGCTCCGGCGCGCTGGACGTGGTCTGGCTCGGGCGTCGCTCGATCGTGGGAATCGAGCCCGGCCGGCGCATGACCGCTTCCGGACGCATCTCGCTGAGCCACGGCCGTCGGGTGCTGTTCAACCCGAAGTACGAACTCCGACCGCTCGGACAGGAGCAGTAACCGGCGATGCCACTCGACAAACCGACCAACCCGGAGCCCGGCACCGAGCCGTCCGAGGACCAGAAGGCCGTGACACAGGCGGCCCTGTTCGACGCGTTCGGAGGTGTCCGGGGCACCATCGAGACGATGCTCCCCGGGCTGCTCTTCGTGATGATCTACACGGTCAACAAGGACGTGAAGATGTCCGCCATCGCGGCGGGCGCGGTCGCCGTCCTGCTGGTGATCGTGCGGCTGCTGCGCAAGGACACGGTCAAGCACGCCTTCAGCGGGGTGTTCGGCGTGGGCGTGGGCGTGGCCTTCGCCCTGTTCACGGGCAGCGCCAAGGGCTTCTACCTGCCGGGCATGATCTACGGCGTCTGCCTGGGCCTGGCCTTCACGGTCTCGGCGCTGGTGGGCTTCCCGCTGCTGGGCGTGATCCTCGGGCCGGTCTTCAAGGAGAACCTGTCCTGGCGCACCCGTAACCCGGGGCGCAAGAAGGCGTACACCAAGGCGAGCCTGGCGTGGGGGCTGATCTTCCTCGCCAAGTACGCGATCCTCTTCCCGCTGTACTGGTGGGGCGACGCGACACAGTTGGGCTGGGTGCTGATCGCGCTGAAACTCCCGCCGATGGTGCTCGCGGTGTACTTCACCTGGGTCTTCCTGGCGAAGGCGCCGCCGCCGATCGACGTGATCGCGGAGTGGGAGGCCAAGGAGGCCGCCGAGGCTGCGGCCGCCAGGCCGAAGGCCTGATCGGGCGGTACCCGAAGAGCGAGCGGGGGCGCACCCGGCCGGGCGCGCCCCCTTCGCCCGACGAGCGGACCCGCAGGGCTAGCGGCGGGCCTGGAGGAGGTCCTCCAGCTGCTCCTCGCGGGCCTGGGCGGCCACGAACAGGAGCTCGTCGCCCGGCTCCAGGGTCTCCTCGCCGTGCGGCGTCAGCACCCGGTTGCCCCGGATGATCGTGACCAGCGAGGTGTCCTCGGGCCAGCTGATCTCGCTGATCTGCGTACCCGCGACCGAGGAGTCGGCCGGAAGGGTCAGCTCGACCAGGTTGGCGTCGCCATGGCTGAAGCGCAGCAGCCGTACCAGGTCGCCGACGCTCACGGCCTCCTCGACCAGGGCCGACATCAGGCGCGGCGTGGAGACCGCGACGTCCACGCCCCAGGACTCGTTGAAGAGCCACTCGTTCTTCGGGTTGTTGACGCGGGCCACCACGCGCGGCACCCCGTACTCGGTCTTCGCGAGCAGCGAGACGACGAGGTTGACCTTGTCGTCCCCGGTCGCCGCGATGACCACGTTGCAGCGCTGCAGCGCCGCCTCGTCCAGCGAGGTGATCTCGCAGGCGTCGGCCAGCAGCCACTCGGCCTGCGGCACCCGCTCCACCGAGATGGCGGTCGGCGCCTTGTCGACCAGGAGCACCTCGTGGCCGTTCTCCAGCAGCTCGCCCGCGATGGAGCGGCCCACCGCTCCCGCCCCGGCGATCGCGACCCTCATGCGTGTGCCTCCTCAGGCCCCTCGGCGAAGACCGCCTCGACCTTGTCGATCTCGTCCGTGCGCATCATCACGTGGACGAGGTCGCCCTCCTGCAGCACCGTCTGGGAGGTCGGCAGCATGGCCTCGCCCAGCCGGGTGAGGAACGCGACACGCACGCCGGTCTCGTCCTGGATCTTGCTGACCTTGTGGCCGATCCAGGCGGGGGAGGTGTGCACCTCGGCGAGCTGGACGCCGCCGCTCGGGTCCCGCCACAGCGGCTCGGCGCCCGATGGCAGCAGCCGGCGCAGCATCTGGTCGGCGGTCCAGCGCACGGTGGCGACGGTGGGGATGCCCAGACGCTGATAGACCTCGGCGCGCTTGGGGTCGTAGATGCGCGCGGCGACGTTCTCGACGCCGAACATCTCCCGGGCCACCCGGGCGGCGATGATGTTGGAATTGTCACCACTGCTGACGGCCGCGAACGCGCCCGCGTCCTCGATTCCCGCCTCCCGCAGGGTGTCCTGGTCAAAGCCGACCCCGGTGACGCGGCGGCCGCCGAAACCGGCGCCGAGCCGGCGGAATGCGGTGGGGTCCTGGTCGACGACTGCGACCGTATGACCCTGCTGTTCCAGGGTTTGCGCGAGGGCGGAGCCCACTCTTCCGCAACCCATGATGACGATGTGCACGGCCGTCCTTCCGGCTGTCAGCGACTCGCTGGTTCCCAGCCTCATTGCATGCTCTGGTTAAACAGGGTCTCAGACCACGGCCCAAGCTACACACGGGTGGTCGCCGGTGTGACCCCTCGGGGCTTTCATGGACGTATCCGCAGCACGTTCGTGTCACGTTCGTGGTGCGCTCGGGGAGGAAAAGCAACGGGATGGCGGCATCAGGGGGTGGGGGTTCGTCAGTCTCATTTCGAACGCTTACGATCCTCTGCGTGTCCAAACTGACCGACGTGCCCAAACGGATCCTGATCGGCCGGGCGCTGCGCAGCGACCGCCTCGGGGAAACCCTCCTTCCCAAGCGGATCGCCCTTCCCGTCTTCGCGTCCGACCCTCTCTCCTCGGTGGCCTACGCACCGGGTGAGGTCCTGCTGGTCCTGTCGATCGCGGGCGTCTCGGCCTACCACTACAGCCCCTGGATCGCCCTCGCGGTCGTGGTGCTGATGTTCACGGTGGTGGCCTCCTACCGGCAGAACGTCCACGCCTACCCCAGCGGTGGCGGCGACTACGAGGTGGCCAACACCAACCTCGGGCCCCGGGCCGGCCTGACCGTCGCGAGCGCCCTGCTCGTCGACTACGTCCTGACCGTCGCCGTGTCGATCTCCTCCGGGGTCGAGAACCTCGGCTCCGCGGTGCATTTCGTCATCGAGCACAAGGTGCTCTCGGCGATCGTCATGATCCTTCTGCTCACGCTGATGAACCTGCGCGGCGTGAAGGAGTCCGGCAAGCTCTTCGCGATCCCGACCTACGTCTTCGTCGCCGCGGTCTTCGTCATGATCGGCTGGGGTGCCTGGAAGGGCATCGTCCTCGGCGAGACCATGTCGGCGCCGACGGCCGATTTCGAGATCGAACCAGAACAGAAGGGCCTGGCCGGCTTCGCCATGGTCTTCCTGCTGCTGCGCGCCTTCTCCTCGGGCTGTGCGGCGCTGACCGGCGTCGAGGCGATCAGCAACGGTGTCCCCGCCTTCCGCAAGCCCAAGAGCAAGAACGCCGCGACCACGCTCGCCCTCATGGGCGGCCTGGCGGTCACCATGTTCTGCGGCATCATCGGCCTGGCCATGGCCACCAACGTGCGGATGGCCGAGAACCCGGCCGTGGACCTGCTGCACGACGGCGTCCCGGTCGGCCCCGACTACGTCCAGGACCCGGTGATCTCCCAGGTCGGCGAGGCCGTCTTCGGCAACGGCAGCATCCTCTTCGTCCTGCTGGCCACCGCCACCGCGCTGGTGCTGTTCCTGGCCGCGAACACCGCGTACAACGGCTTCCCGCTGCTCGGCTCGATCCTCGCGCAGGACCGCTACCTGCCGCGCCAGCTGCACACCCGCGGCGACCGGCTCGCCTTCTCCAACGGCATCGTGCTCCTCGCCGGCGCCGCCATCCTGCTCGTCTGGATCTACGACGCGGACTCGACGAAGCTGATCCAGCTCTACATCGTCGGCGTCTTCGTGTCCTTCACGCTGAGCCAGATCGGCATGGTCCGGCACTGGAACCGGCACCTGAGGACGGAACGCGACGTGGCCGCCCGCCGGCGCATGCACCGCTCCCGGGCGATCAACACCTTCGGCGCCTTCTTCACGGGCATGGTTCTGGTCGTCGTCCTGGCCACCAAGTTCACCCATGGCGCCTGGGTCGCCCTGCTCGGCATGGTGATCTTCTACGGCACGATGACGGCGATCCGGAAGCACTACGACCGGGTCTCCGCCGAGATCGCCGCCGCCGAGGGCCCCAGCGACGACAGCGTGCGCCCCTCCCGGGTCCACTCCATCGTCCTGGTCTCCAAGGTGCACAAGCCCACGCTGCGCGCCCTGGCCTTCGCCAAGCTCACCCGCTCGGACACCCTGGAAGCACTCAGCATCAGCGTCGACCAGGCCGAGACCAAGGCCCTGCGCGAGGAGTGGGACCGGCGCAGGATCAACGTCCCGCTCAAGATCCTCGACTCGCCGTACCGCGAGATCACCCGCCCGGTCGTCGAGTACGTCAAGGGCCTGCGCAGCGAGAACCCGCGCGACGCGGTCAGCGTGTACATCCCCGAGTACGTCGTCGGCCGCTGGTGGGAGCACCTGCTGCACAACCAGAGCGCGCTGCGCCTCAAGGGCAGGCTGCTCTTCACCCCCGGTGTGATGGTCACCTCGGTGCCGTACCAGCTCGAATCCTCGGAGCTCGCGAAGCGGAGGGCCAAGAAGCGGCAGGACTGGAACGCGCCGGGCTCGGTGCGCCGCGGTCCCGTGGACACCCCGCGACCGCCGAAGGCGCCGACCGGCAAGGGCTGAGCAGGTTGGTGAACGGCCGGACGAGATCCACGTAAACTGGTGGGTCGGTCGTCCGGCCGTTTCACTTTTGGTCTTTCTTAGCCTTGGAGCCTCCCCGCCATGACGGAGCAGAACGAGAAGCAGTCACTGGTCGGGGAGGAGTACGAGGTCGAGGTCGGACCCGTGGCGCACGGCGGGCACTGCATCGCCCGGACCGCGGAGGGCCGCGTCCTGTTCGTCCGCCACACCCTCCCCGGTGAGAAGGTCGTCGCGAAGGTCACCGAGGGCGACGTCGACTCCCGCTTCCTGCGCGCCGACGCGATCACCGTGCTCGAAGCCTCCAAGGACCGGGTCGAGGCCCCCTGCCCCTACGCGGGCCCCGGCAGGTGCGGCGGCTGCGACTGGCAGCACGCCAAGCCGGGCGCACAGCGCCGGCTCAAGGGCGAGGTCGTCGCCGAACAGCTGAAGCGGCTTGCCGGGCTGACCGCGGAGGAGGCCGGTTGGGACGGCACCGTGATGCCCGCCGAGGGCGACAAGCTGCCGGCCGGGCAGGTGCCGCAGTGGCGCACGCGCGTGCAGTACGCCGTTGACGCCGACGGCACCGTCGGGCTGCGCAAGCACCGCTCGCACGAGATCGAGCCGATCGACCACTGCATGATCGCTGCGCCCGGCGTCAGCGAGCTCGGCATCGAGAAGCAGGACTGGCCCCAGATGGCCACGGTCGAGGCGATCGCCGCATCCGGCTCGGGCGACCGCCAGGTCGTCCTCACCCCTCGCCCCGGTGGTCGCCTCCCGCTCGTCGAACTCGACAAGCCGGTCTCCGTCCTCCGCGTCGAGGAGAAGGACGGCGGCGTCCACCGCGTCCACGGCCGCCCCTTCGTACGGGAGCGCGCGGACGGCCGTACGTACCGCGTCGGCATGGGCGGCTTCTGGCAGGTCCACCCGCAGGCCGCGGACACCCTGATCAAGGCCGTCATGCAGGGCCTGATGCCGCGCAAGGGCGAGATGGCCCTCGACCTGTACTGCGGCGTCGGCATCTTCGCGGGCGCGCTCGCCGAACGCCTCGGCGAAACGGGCGCGGTGCTCGGCATCGAGTCGACGAAGCGCGCGGTGGAGGACGCCCGGCACAACCTTGCGGACTTCCCCCGGGTCCGCATCGAACAGGGCAAGGTCGAGACGGTCCTCCCGAAGACCGGCATCACGGAATGCGACCTGGTCGTCCTGGACCCGCCGCGCGCGGGCGCGGGCAAGCAGACGGTCCGCCACGTGGCCGGCCTCTCGGCCCGCCGCATCGCCTACGTCGCCTGCGACCCGGCGGCCCTGGCCCGCGACCTGGGCTACTTCAGGGAATACGGCTACAAACCCCGCACCCTCCGCGTCTTCGACCTCTTTCCGATGACCCACCACGTCGAGTGTGTCGCGATCCTTGAACCCGCCGAAAAGGGCCTCTGACCTGCCGTTTCTTCGAGTGTGCATTATGGGCGTTACGTGCGTTAGGTGCGATATCTTGACGCATATTCGACGCACGTGACGCACGTTTGACGCACGAATGACGCGGTTCCTGATGGGGCGTCATGCGTCATCGGCGACTGTTGGGTGGAGCCCTCGCCCGTGTGGCGGTAGGTACCTTGAAGTGGCTCGAGTACCGATTGCCGAACTGTTGGCTCCCCCACCCCCATCTGCCTCTCGGTAGTGACGTTCCGTGACGCTACGTTGGGTCTCCGGTGCGTGTTCCGTCAGAGGCCGTAGGGACTCCAGTGCCCGAGGAAAGGCCTGAGATCGTCGGCTCGTGATTCGGGGATGTCGGGCAGCCGGGGCGGGGCCCTCCACGCGTGCTGCCGCCCAGTCGATCCATGCTTCGGCTTCGCTCCTGGCCTGATTCGCGGGCGTGGCCTCGACCCGGGTGCGTATGGCGCTCACGTACTCCGTCAGTTTGATGGCGTGGCGCCATGCCGCTTCCTGCGCCTCGAAGTGCCTGACGCGGCACGCCTCGGCGTACTGGACGCGTGCTTCTTCCCTGGCGGCTTCCCAGCGGCCGTACTTCTGACGCGCTGCTTCGATCTCGTCGAGCCGTCTGCGTTGAGCGGCTTCGCCGCGAAGCGTGACCTCCTGCGCGATCTCGGCGGCGAGCTGGTCTTCGAGGGGGCGTCCGGGGCCGTCGGCCCATTCGCTTGCCCGGTGCGGCTGGCCGCCGCTGGGGACGAAGCGGAGGCGTTCGTCAGGCCGGCCAGCTTAGGCAGCCGTCGGGGCCTGCATTAAGCGGGTGGGACAAGAGCGTTGCCAGCCCCGCGCCTGAGCCGATTCGTCGCCGAACCAGCCGTGTGCCGGGTACAGATCCTTTGCTGCCCACAGAGCATGGTGATCCTCCTCCTGAGCAACCAGGACGGGCATATGATCCGTGGGTAATCCGCTTATGAGTGGGGCACTTGAAGCGGTTGTCTTCGCCTGCGCCTGCTCGGGCGTAGGCCCCTTTGGCAGGGGGGCCATGTACCTAGCGCGACTGCGTGCCGAGAACTTCAGAATCTTTGGCGCTGCGGCACAAGAGGACAACGGTTCGGGGGAGTCGCTGGACGTGTCGTTCAGCCCAGGCACGAACGTCCTGGTGGGCGAGAACGACAGCGGGAAGACTGCGATCGTCGACGCGATTCGCCTGTGCTTGCAGACCGCAGCAGCGGACTTCTACCGGATATCGAGGGACGACTTCCACGTTGGTGACCGTGGCAGGGCGGACACCTTCTCGATCTCCTGTCGGTTCGAGGACCTTTCCACGGAGGAGCAGGCCACCTTCCTGGAGATGCTCACTAACGACGGTCGCGGCAACGCTGTCCTGGTCATCACCTTCAAGGCGCAGCTCATGGACCCGCTCAAGAATCGCGTGTCCTGGAGCACGCGTACCGGCGAGGGCGGAAAGGGGCCCGCCCTGGATGGGGCGGCGCGCGAGTTCCTCAAAGCCACCTACCTCCGCCCGCTACGAGACGCCGAAGCCGAACTCCGCTCAGGACGGGGGTCCCGGCTGTCACAGATCCTTGCCAGCTACCCAGCAATGATGGACCAGGGCAACGATGACTTCGACGCGGAGGACGACTCGGCTTCCACCCTCGTAGGCATCCTCAGTCGCGCCGAACACCACATCGGTCGGAACCCAGCCGTTACCGCGGCCCGAGACGACATCAACACGGCGTACCTGCAGAAGTTTGCGATCGGCGGGGACGTGCTCCGAGGGAAGATCGGGGTCGCGGGCGACGCGTCGCTGGCCCGGGCCCTGGAGCGGCTGGAGCTGACCTTGTTCTCGGCGTCCGATGAATGGACCCGTCGAGGGCTGGGCTACAACAACGCGTTGTTCATGGCTGCAGAGCTCTTGCTTCTCGGGAAAGGCGATATCGCGCCGCTGCTGCTCATTGAAGAGCCAGAGGCGCATCTTCATCCACAGCTTCAGGCCCGGATCATGGACCTACTGCGTGAACGATCAGAAGAGGCCGAGGAAGCCGCAGCGGCCCCCGTTCAGGTCATCCTGACCACCCACAGTCCCAACCTGGCCTCAGCCATGCCGGTCGGGTCCCTCACCATGGTGGCCCGGGGACGTACGTTCAGCCTGGCACCTAAGCACACCAAGCTCGACGACGGTGACTACGCCTTTCTCTCTCGCTTCCTGGACGTGACCAAGGCCAACCTGTTCTTCGCCCGCGGCGTCGCAGTCGTGGAGGGCGATGCCGAAGCGATCTTCCTCCCCGCTCTCGCCAAGGCCATGGGTCGATCCTTCAACGAACGCGGCATCAGCGTTGTGAACGTCGGGCACGTCGGACTATTCCGCTACAGCAGGATCTTCCAGCGCGACGGCGAGCAGGTGCCCATCCCTGTGGCCTGTATCAGGGACCGGGACCTCGTGCCGAAGGACACCCCGGCCGAGATGAGGGGCAAACTGCGTTGTTCGGCGGAGATGACGCCGGCTGAGATCGCCGAGCACGTTGCGGGCCTCAAAAGTGAGGACAGCGGCCCGGTATCGACCTTCGTTTCGGACTTCTGGACCCTTGAGTATGACCTGGCGGCGGCTTCCTGGCCCATGGCTACCTTGATGCATCAAGCGGTCCGCGCCGCCCGTTCGTCCGAGAGCTCGTGGCCGGGCGCGGAGAAGCTCAAGAAACTGACTGACGCTGCGCGACAGGAGGTGGAGACGTGGAAGGCAAACGACGTCCCACTGGAAACTGTCGCTCTCCTCATCTACGAGCCCTTGAAGGCGGGCAACGCCAGCAAGACGATTACAGCGCAGCACGCGGCTGACCTCCTTGAGGTCACGGACCTTACGGAAGACATCCTTCCGCCCTACCTGGTCGCCGCGTTCGACCACATCTGCGGCGAGGTGGAGCGGTGAAGCCCGCGTATCTGCCCGATGCCCTTGCGAAAGACAAGGTTGAGGTCCTCGCCCAGAGCCTCGCCCTCGGCCTGCCGCATGCCGAGCAGTGGGACTTCGTACAGAGCGAGCTCTCCCAGGACCTCCAAGCGGCACCTGGTTCCGGCAAAACCACGCTGATCGGACTCAAGCTGGCCCTGCTCGCAGGCGCATGGACCTCGCGGACCCGGGGCATCTGCGTCCTCTCGCACACAAACACGGCGAAGGACGAGATTATCAACCGTCTTACAGCGGTTCCCGACGGACCACGGTTCCTCAATTACCCGCACTTCATCGGGACGATTCAGTCCTTCGCCAACACCTTCCTCGCCCTGCCGGCCATCCGCGCCCTGGGCTACGAAGTACAGGCTGTGGACGATCACGTCTACGAAGCCGCAGCCCTGCGTCTGCTGGAGCGTCGAGACTTCTCCACCCTCCGCAGCTTCCTGAGCCGTCGCCGCGACGGGCTCGACACAGTCGCCCAGGCCGTCTTTGTCTGCGAGGCCGGAGAGCTGAAGGTGACCGGCCCCCGCGGCAGCACGCCGGCCGATCCTGACACGACAGCCAGCGGTCGGCAGTACGACCGTCTGAAGCGACAGCTGGCCAAGGAAGGAGTATTTCGCTACGACGACATGTACGCGATCGCGGAGTGGTACCTGATACGGAACCCCGCCATCGCAGCTGCGGTATCGCAGCGCTTCCCATTCGTGCTGCTCGACGAGATGCAGGACACCAGCGACGTGCAGCAGCACTTGCTGGACCTCGTCTTCTCCTCAGGTGCAGTCGTCCAGCGCGTGGGGGACGTGAACCAGGGGATCTACACAGACGGGATGCCGGCTTCGCCGAGGGCATCTGCGTTTCCCGCCCCGTTGGCGGCCGAGCTGCCCGTCAGTCAGAGATTCGGACCTAAGATTGCGGACATGGCGAGCGCTCTCACCATCCGCCGCCAGCAACGAATCAGCGGTGCTGGCCCGGACACCCAGATCGGCCTTCTCCTCTTCGATGATCATTCCGTCCCTGAGGTCGTGCCGGCATTCGAACGCCTGGCACACGAGCTCGTCCCGCGGGAAGTGTTGGTCCGAAACCCGCCCCGAATACTTGGAGCACGGCTGACCAAGGGGACATCAGCCACGTATCCGCAATCGCTCACCTGCTACCTCCCCGATCATGCTCCAGCAGGACGTGTCCCTGCACAGAGGGAGCTGATCAGTACCGTTCGCGCTGCTGGGGCACGATGGGCGGTTAGTGGCAGTGAGTACGAAGCCGTGGCTGAACTCTGGGAAGGCATACGCACGACCATGAGGCCGGCCCTAACCACAACCCTGCCACCACTAAGTCGACTTGAACGCTCCATGACCAAGGGTGGCGGGCAACTTCGGCTTATCCTCCGCGATCTACTCACGGGCGCCAGCGACACCGATGAAGCGACCTGGAACAGAGCGACTGCACGCCTCCTCGCACTCGTTCCCGATCTCACCCAAGAGCCGCTGCGAGATGCTTCCGCGCTGGCAGAGAGTCTTGGGTTCGCCCCACGCCTGGACAGCGCGGCTGTCGACATCGCAGTCGACCATGATGATCAAGACCTATCAGAACAGGTGCCTTCAGTCGCCGGGTCCATCCAGAGCGCCAAGGGGGAGACCCATGCAGCAACGCTGATCCTTGAGTGCCTGGACAGGCGAGGCCGCAAGCACGACATCCATGAGACGCTCAAACTCCTGGCCGGAGGTGACATCCAGCGTGCCCAGAAAACCGTGCAGCACGCTGCACAGCTCATCTTCGTCGGGGCCACCCGCCCCACGCACCTGCTCGTGATGGCCACCCATCGAAAGCACGCTGCGCCCTACACGGAAGAACTCGTCGCCCGAGGCTGGGGCGTCCACCAAGTTAGAGATCAATTCAAGGACGCCTGAACCGCAAACTCCACGATGCAGCTCCGCGGGCCTCCTTCAGCAGCATCAACCGGCAGCTAGTGTCACGATCACGACCGCAAGTGAGCGCGTTGTCGTGGTCGGGGCTGGAGAAGCAGGGCCTACCACGGCCGTCGTCATTGCCGAGGCCGGAGTCTCAGCGCACGTGATGGCCGAGCAGGCTCGTGACGTCACCTCACGGGCGGCAGCGGCTATGTGGGAGCCGTATCTGGTCGAACCGAAGCACAAGGTCGACCAGTAGGTGCAACGGTTCTTTGAGGTCTTCCGGCAGATGGGCGGGAGGACTTGTATACGGGCGCCTTCATCCGCGTCGTCAACCAGGCCGACGGCGCCGAACTCGCCCGCTACGACCTCTCCGAGGACGCCGCCACCGAGACCGCGATGATCTTCGGCGAGCTCTACCGCAGCGGCGCCGAATGGAAGTTCCGCGCAGTCGGCCAGGGCTACGCCTCCGGCCTGTCCGGGATCGTCGCCGACTTCGGCGTCTGACCGGACGGGTGAGACCGGGCGGGCCGGGAGTCCGGTCCGGCCCGGCGTGGGCCTTGTCATCCGTATCGGTGGCCTGCCTGGCCCCGCCGCGAGCGGGACCGGATCCTCGTCTCGTCAGCTCGTCCCTATACGGTGCGCCGGTACGTCTGCCGGAGTGTGGCTGGGGAGCGAGTGATGGTGTGCGTCGGAGCCTGCAGGCACGGACGGGCTGAAGCGGCACCTGGGTGTGTTCGGCGCTGTGGTGATCGGCCTGGGGTCGATGATCGAGGCGGGGGTTTTCGCGGCCCTGGCTCCGGCGGCCGGTGCGGCCGGGTCGGGGCTGCTGCTCGGCCTGGCGCTGGCAGCGGTGGTGGCGTACTGCAACGCGATGTCCTCAGCGCGCCTGGCCGCCCGCTACCCCGCCTCCGGCGGTAAGTACGTCTAAGGTGTGGTCCGTCGCTACGGCCGCATATCCGTGCTCCTCAGTGCGCCTGCCCACGTCACCGCAGCCCTGTCTTAGGCATATTGAGGTGGCTGGAGCACTGGCTGCTGGGCTGTTGGCTGCCCCCGGCTCCACCCGCTTCTCGGTAGTGACATTCCGTGAGGCTAGGTGGGGGTCCGGCCCATGTGAGCCAGAGGCCGTACGGGCTCCAGTGCCCGAGAAAGGGCCTGAGATCGTCGGCTCGTGGTTCGGGGATGTCGGGCAGCCGGGGCGGTGTGTTCAGCGGGTCGATGGAGGCGCCGCGACTATGGAGTTGTGAGAAGCAGCGCCGAGTTGCGGCCGCCGAATCCGAACGAGCAGGTGATCGCGGTGTTCATGGTGACGGGGCGAGGGGCGCCGGTGACGATGTCAAGTTTGCGGCCCCCGTCCTGGGCTTCGAAGTTTGCGGTAGGCGGTACCTGCTGGTGTTGGAGGGCCAAGACGGTGTAGGCCGCCTCGATGGCTCCGGCGGCGCCGATGGCATGGCCGATGACGCTCTTGGGAGCGGTGACCGGGGGCAGGTGCGGGCCGAAGACGTCGGTAAGGGCGATTGCTTCCGTGGCGTCGTTGTGTCGGGTGGAAGTGCCATGCGCGTTGATGTGCCCGATGTCGCGAGGGCTGCAGCCACTGTCTTCCAGCGCGATGCGCAGGGCTCGGGTGGCACCGTCCCCGGTGGGGTGCGGTGCGATGGGGTGGTGGGCGTCCGTGGTGGTTCCACAGCCACGCAGGAGCGCCTTGACGGGTGCGGATCGAGCCTTGGCCGTGGCGTGGCGTTCCAGAACCAGGACGGCAGCGCCTTCTCCGAGGACAAGTCCGTCGCGTTCGGCATCGAAGGGGCGGCAGGCCAGGTGGGGCTGGTCGCGGCGCCGGGAGATGGCCCCCATCTGGGCGAAGCAGGCGACGGTCATGGGTGCGAGGGGGGATTCGCTGCCTCCGGCAAGGACGATGTCGCAGGCGCCCGAGCGCAGGAGGTCGCGGGCGGTGCTCAGAGCGACTGCGCCGGAGGCGCAGGCGGCAGCGGTGGCGAAGGACGGCCCTTTGGCGCCGAGGTCGAGGGCGACCTCGCCTGATGCCGTGTCCGGCAGGCTGCGGGGCAGGGCAAGCGGTGATACCCGGGAGGGATGGCCGTCGAGGAGCTGGGAGAACTCGCTGTTGTAGTTCTGCATGCTGTTGGAGGCGGTTCCGAGGACGACACCGACGCGTTCGCCGTTCCAAGTCTGTGGGTCCAGGTGGCTGTCCATGACCGCCGCGCGGGCGGCGATCAGTGCGAAGTGGCCGAAGCGATCCAGTCGCCGGGCACGGGAACGGCCGAACAGTGCGGCGGCGTCGAAGGGTGGGACCTGGCAGGAGAAGTCGCAGGGCAAGCCGGACAGTTGCGGGTCGTGGGCGGCGAGTGATCGCCCCTGGCATAGCGCGGTCCAGTTGTCCTGGGCGGTGAGTCCGGCCGGCGTGACGAGCCCGATGCCGGTCACCGCGATTGCATCAGTGTGCATGCGCGGCGGCTTGACGAGCGGGGACGAATGGCCGGTCGAAGAGGATGCCTTTTGTCTTGTCGCGACATCGACCGGTATTTCGGCGGAGGCGGTCGCGGATCGTGTTGCCGCCCGATCCGGAGTTGTCCATTGTGCTGCGCTTGTGGGCCAGGGGCGTCCGAGGCTTCGTGCTTGGCGCGGCGGGACTTGTCGCGGTGACTCTCATGCCATCGCTCCTTCGGCCGTAGACGGAGCCGGGGAGGCGTAGGTGTGGTGGTCGAGGACGGATGCGACCTCGCCGAGGGTCAGGTCCGAGCGGAGGTCTACGCCGAGTTCGGAGATCGTCACGCCCAACCTTTGATGGACTACCACAAGCATTTCCATCAGGCCCAAGGAGTCCAGCCCGAGGCTTTCGAAGGTGACGTTCGGAGTCAGCATGCTGGTATCTGCATTGTCGAAGTGCGTTGTCAGGAGGTCGCAGATCGCCTCGAAACCGTTCGCATACGGCGCCATGGTGAGGTTCTTTCAAGTGGGGCAGGGGGCAAGGAGCAGGGGGCGGTGATGGGGTCACAGACGGAGAGCGAGAGCACCGAGGCTGACCCCGCTCGCCATGCCTAGGAGCACCACCGTCTCACCGGGATGCGCGCGGCCTGCTTCGATGTCCAGGGCGAGCTGCAGGGGGAGTGTGGCGGCTGCGGTGTTGCCGTGGGTTCGAATCGTGGTGAGCACCAGGGAGGAGGGGATATCGAGCGATTCCAGGATCCGGTTGGTCCAGCGCTGCGTCGGCAAATGCATGCAGAAGCGGGCGGCATCGTCGAATGACATCCCGAGAGTCCGCTCCAGGACCGTTCGGTCGATGGCCAGGGAGCGGCCAGCTCGCATCATGGCCTCTAGGCTGTTGGTCCATTCCCATTCCGGAGCGGAGGGGATAGGGATGACGGTGGCGTCCCAAGCCTTGGACTGGGCGAAGAAGTGGGAGCCGAGGATGCCTGGTTCGGGGGCGGCTTCGATCCACATGGCGGCCCCGGCGTCGGACATGGTGTAGCTGACCATGGCGTGCGCGAACTCTCTGGGTTTGTTGATGCACATGCGTCTGGTCTGCCGCCACGTTTCCCCGCAGCACACCAGGATGCGGTCGTAGGCACCTCCCCGGATCAGTGAATCGGCGATTTCGAGGGCGTTGAGGAAGCTGTTGCAGGCGTTCTTCACGTCGAATACTGGACACTGTGCACCGAGTTTGGACGCTACGATGTGCGCGGTGGCGGGCTCCAGAACATCCGAAGAGGTGGCGGCGAAGATGAGGAGATCTGCGTCCTGAATACTCCGCCCGGTATCGGCGAGAAGCTTCTGTGTGGCGGCGGCCGCTAGGTCTGACGGACATTCATCTGGCGGACTGATGTAACGGTGTTCTACGCCGGTTACGCTCTCGATAGACCCGGCAGGGACAGTGAAGTCCGGGCTGTTGCGGGCGATGTCCTCCTCGAGGGCGGATGTCGAGATCCGGTTCTCGGGGAGGTATGCGGAAACTCCAGCCATACGGCTGAATCGGGGCGCGTTCACACTGGAAACGTATCGGGCGACAACGCATTCCGGTGGTCTCGCGTAGTTCTCGGGTCGTGCGTTCCAGGTCGGTCCACCCGAATGGTCCTGGTCATGCCCGCGGACGGGGCAGGCAGAGGCCGAGGGTCGAAATTTGAACGGCAGCGATCGGGGCGACCGGACCCGGCCAGATACACCGGGCCCTTGCATGCTCTGCTGACCTGGGCGGGTGAATCAAGTCGTCCAGGGTTGTGTTGGCCGGCGGCATCGTGAGTGTCCGTACCAAAGTGCTCACGGACACCGTCTCCAGCAGCGTGTCAATAAGGGAGGCAGGCCATGGATACCCGCCCGGCAGCGGCACCGGCTGAAGGCACGTCGCGCGAGGTCGCCCAGCGGCTACTGCAGGCATCCCCTGCACCGCTCGACTTCCAGACTTCCGTTGCCTGGGACACACCTGCCCCGGATGATGCCTGGTACTGCGTGCCCGAGCGCCTGCCACTCTTTGGAACGCCGTTGTGGCAACGCATGGACGACCAGCAGCGCCGGGAGATGTCCCGCCGCGAACTCGCCAGCATGATGGGCCTGGCTCTGTGGTCGGAGCTCCTTCTGATGGAGACCTTCGCCCGGCTTCTCACCCGACGCGACCCCAGGGATCCCCGCACCCAGTACGCACTGACCGAAATTTCCGAAGAAGCTCGGCACTCCGCCATGTTCAGCCAGCTCCTGGACCGCCTCGACTGCCCCGACTACCGTCCCCCGGCAGCACTCCACCGTGCAGCGGCATGCTTCCTCCCCTCCCGCGACGACCTCAGGTTCGCCACACCGCTGATCTTCGAGGAAGTCCTCGACCGCTTCCAGCGTGAGGCGGCCCGCGACGAGCGGGTCCACCCCCTAGTCCGCCAGGTGTGCCGGATCCACGTCGCCGATGAAGCCCGGCACATCAGCTTCGCACGTTCCGCCATGCGGGACTCTGTCAGACGCACGCCGCCCGCCCGCCTGGCCGTACAGCGGCAGCGCATGGGAGTGCGCACCCTGGCAGCCACCAAGCTTTTGGTCAACTCTCGCGTCTTTCGCGACATGGGCCTGGATCCACGCGTTGCCCGCAGCCAGGTACGCGCCAACGCACATTTCCGAGGAACGCTGCTGTGGAGCGGAGCCAAAGTCGTTCCGTTCCTGACAGGTATCGGCATGATCACATCGGCCGAGAGGTTCTGGTGGAGGCGCGCCGGCCTTCTCCAATAGGCCAAGTACCCCCCTGGGCAGCCCACGCTTCAAGAAGCTCACGGGAAGGAACTCGTTGGTCGGCCTCGGGCCACCGCGATGCCCGGCGCGAGTCTGACCTGACGCACAGCTCACCCCGTCGAACGAAGCCGGGCCGGCACGTGGACACGCCAGGAGGCGCGCAGTAGGAATCGGGAACCAGGGTCGACTGGCCCACCAGATTGCACTGGCACCCGAGAGAGCCAAACGTGTAATGGGCGGGCAGGGAAGCCGACCAACACGCCGGACGCTGCCGGCTCTGCCTCAACCTCGGCCCCGGCAGCAGGTACATCATCCTCGGCGCCATTGATGCCCAAGCAGTCTGCCGGGCTGTTTACTTCGACGACCACACCCAGCGATACCCCCACACGGACGACTACCGTACCTACGTGGCATGCGGACAGCCCATCCGCATTATCCGAGCGCACCTCGCCCCCGGCGAAGGCTGCGTAGTCCCGACCGAATACCTGCTGCACGACGGCTCCACCGAAGGCCAAGATCAGCCTTCAGTCGCAGCGTTCTGGCTCGGCCACTGGCCTCGCGGCGTTCCTACCGCCGCTGCCCTGATCCAGACACAGCAGGCGCATGCGTGATGCGAAGCCGGTGACGTCTCCCAAGGGCCGCAGGGTCGGTGCCCTCGTCCACGAAGAGTTCGCACGCCCAGGCGTTGACTGGAGTTCAGTGCACTTTCGGACGGCTGCCGGCGCCTTGCCTTACGCGGGAGCGTGCATGGAGTGCTCCATCCGGCCCTGTTCACCCGGTGACAGGTCAACTATGTGCTTCCAATGTTATTAGACACATCGGAAGTCAGAAGGAGTACCTCATGCGTAGCCTTCCATGTTCGCCTGTGCTTCGCCGTACACCCCTTCGGGTCGTGACGGCGGGCGCTCTGGCCCTGTGCGGCCTGTCTCTGTTGGCGGGATCTGCAGCGGCGTTGCCGACCTCAGAGGTCGCGGTTGCTCCTACGGCGGCTCCAATCTGTGGTGGCAGTATCGCTGACTGGCGTACCGTTGCGGTCGGCGAGTACACGACAACCCGGGGTTCCGCAGTGGTCGCGGGCTTGGCCCTTTATGACGTCGCGATCACCGTGACGCTTGTAGGCGACAGAGCGAGCACAGCGGCTGTCTCGCCTAGCTACGGGTTCGTCGGCTTCAACAGCGTGGGCACACAGGTGGTCGTCAACAGCTCTGACGGGACCCTGAGCTGGTCGAACGGAGTGGCGGACTATGAGATGAAGGGAGAGTGCGATGCTGGCAGCACCCGGGTCGATTCGGCGTATTTGAGAGCCTCGAATGCCGGTGGCCTGCTGTCCGGCCCGTTGTGGCGCTCCTTGGTCTGACCAAACCGCAGTGGCTCGTGTCGGTCGATTTCGCTGCGCCAACGTGACCAGGTGCGGGGTGGGCTGGATGCGGCGTCCTCCCGGTCCTGCGGGGGCAGCGCAGGTTGCGGTCACTTGAGTATGGCGTTCATGACTGCTTTGGCGATGGGTGCGCCGAGGCGGCCGCCGCCGATGTGGGAGGGGGCGATGTTCATGTCTTTGGGGTCGATGAACACGGCGACTGCGACGGGTGAGGTTCCGTCCTTCTGTTTGGCGTAGGAGACGAACCAGGCGTAGGGGCGTTCGTCGTCTACGTTGACGCCGTGTTCTGCGGTGCCGGGTTTCCCGCCGACCGTCACCCCCGGGATCTGTGCTCCGTTGGCGCTGCCTTCGCGGACGGTGTGCTCCATCATCTCCTGCACCTTCTTCGCGGTGCGTTCGGAGACCGCCTGGCCGTGCGCCTTGGGGGCCGCTTTCTCGATGACGGACAGGTCGGGGGCTTGGATCTGCTCGACGAGGTAGGGCTTCATGACGGTGCCGTTGTTGGCGATGCCGGCGGCGACCATGGCCATCTGCAGGGGTGTGCTGGTCAGGCTTCCCTGACCCATGCCGGTGAGCGCGGTCTGGGGCCTGTCGAGCTTGTCGGGGTAGGTTGCGGCGGAGGTTCGGACGGGCAGGAAGTGTCCCTGGTTGAAGCCGAACTTCTCCGCCGTCTCGCGCATCTTGTTGACGCCGGTCTTCAGCGCCGCGTCCAGGAAGACGTTGTTGCAGGACCACTGCATGGCCGTCTTCATCGAGACTTTGTCGCACTGGGCGTCCGGCACCACGTTGCCGATTTTCCTTGAGCTGTCCGGCAGCTGGTAGGGGGAGGGGATGCCGGAGGGAGCGTTGATGTCGGTGGCCGTGCCGTGTTCGAGGGCGGCGGCCGCGGTGAGGATCTTGAAGGTGGAGCCGGGCGGGTAGGACTCGCGGATGGCCCGGTTGCTCAGCGGCTTGTCCTTGGCCTCGTCGAGGCGCGTGAACTCCTCACCCTCCTTGAGAGAGTTCCCGGCGAAGACGGACGGATCGTAGGACGGGGTGCTGGCCATGGCGAGGATCTTCCCGCTGCGGGGGTCGAGAGCGACGACCGCGCCCTTCGCACCGAGGTCCGTGAGCCCCTGGTAAGCGGCCTTCTGCGCGTCGGGGTCGATGGTGGTGACGATGTCGCCGCCTGCGGTGTCCTTGCCGATCAGGGCGTCGAAGACGTTGTGGTGCAGGCGTGGATCGGTGCCGGCGAGTATGCCGCGGTGGACGCCTTCGAGCATGGTGGCGCCCTGGGCCTGGGAGAGGTAGCCGGTGACCGGCGCGTACATGGGCCCGTCGGCGTAGGTGCGTTTGTAGCGCAGGTCGGAGCCGGGGGTCGGTATGGATCCGGTGATGGGGTGTCCGCCGACGATGATGTCTCCGCGCGGGCGGCTGAATGCCTCGATGAGGTTTCTGCGGTTGTTCGGGTCCTTGGCCAGGCTCTCGCCGGAGACGGCGTGGATCCAGGTCGCCCGGGCGAGCAGGGCGAAGAACAGCAGCCCGAAGAAGACTGCCGTACGTCGGAGGGTCTTGTTCATTTTCACTTTCGGGGAAGGCCCTGCCACCGGCAGGTTGGTGGGCCGGGGCGGCGTCTGGTCAGGACGGGTCGTTGGGGAGGGCTTCGAGGAGGTGGCGCACGACGGGTACGGCGGAGGATCCGCCGGTGATGCCGCCTTCGACGACGGCGGCGATGGCGACGTTGCCGCGGGTGGCGACGACCCAGCCGTTGTTCGGGGCGTTCTCGCTGACTTCGGCGGTGCCGGTCTTCGCGCTGACGTTCCCGGGCAGGCCGGCCAGTCCGCGCGCGGTGCCGTCGGTCACGGTGGCCCGCATCAGGGCGCGCAGCTGGGTGACGACCTCGCCGGGGAGTGGGGTGGTGGTGGTTTTGTCCTGCGCGCCGGGGGTGATGGTGGGCTGGTGGAAGGTTCCGGAGGCGGCGGTCGCGGCGACGGAGGCCATGGTCAGCGGGTTTCCCAGCACGCGGCCCTGGCCGATCATCGAGGCGGCCTTCTCTGTCTGGTCACGGGGGTCGGGGACGGAGCCGTCGAAGGTGGGAAGGCCCACGTTCCACTTCTGTCCGATGCCGAAGTACTTCGTGGCGACCTCGCCGAGTTCGGCGTCGCCGACCTTGCCGCGCAGGCTGATGAATCCGGTGTTGCAGGACTCGGTGAAGTTCTTGGTGAACGTCGCACCGGGGAACTCGGAGGTCTCGACGTTGTGGAACTGCTTTCCGACGGTCAGATATTTGGGGCAGTCAACGATGTCGCCCGGTTTGACGGCATCGCGCAGGAGCAGTGCGCTGGTGGTGACGATCTTCCAGGTGGAGCCGGGGGCGTAGGTGCCGGAGAGGGCGCGGTTGAAGCCGGCGGCCGGTGAGTTCGCCACGGCCAGGATCTCGCCGTTGTCGATGCGCAGCGCGACCAGGGCTGCATCCTTACCGCCGGCCTTCGCCGCCAGGGCCTTGTCGGCCGCTGCCTGCCACTGGGAGTCGAGCGTGCTGCGGACGCTCTGCCCGGCCGCAGCGCCGTCTTCCTTGCCGAACCGGGCCTCGACTGCGGTGACCTGCCCGCTTTCCCGGTTGACCCGCTCGATCGCGCCGCGTGGGCCGGCGCCCGCGCGCTGCGCGATCTGGGTGAGCACCGGCTTCAGGGACGGGCTGGCGTCCGCGGACAGGGGCTGCCCGGTGCGGTCGGTGACCGGGGAGGCGTTTGTGTCCTGGCGCTGGAGTCGGAACTTCTCGGTGCTGCTCAGGTTCGGGTGGACCAGCGACAGCTCCCACGCGACCTTCCAGCCCCCGTCCTCGTGTCGGCGCAGGGGTATCTGGGAGTCGTAGGACCAGGTCCCCAGACCGGTGACCGGCATCTTCGCGGAGAACGCGACAGTGACGGTGCCGTCCTTCGCCGCACTTGCCGCACCTGCCGTCAGGTCCGGTTTGGTGATCTCGAGCCCCGCGGTGAAGTTCCGCAGGATGGTCTGCGCCTGGTCGGGGCTGGTGGTGCGGGCCCCCGCGCTCTCGGCACGCCCGCACGCCCAGTCCGCCAGGAACGCCTCCGCCTGCGCCACGGCATCCGGATCGACTGCCGGGCGGCCCGGCCCGAACGGCCCCCACCCCACCGCGTACGCGCCGCCCGCCGCAGCGGTGGATGCCGCCACCGCCGCGGCGGCAGTGCGCAGGAAGCGCCGACGTCGGCGGCGGGCGGGGACAGGGCGTTGCAGTTCATGCATCAGATGGTCCTTCCATCTCCAGCTGGGCTGGGTCACGACGTCAGCGGTGCGTGTTTCGGAGCGTGCGGCTGCTCAGGTCAGGAGCGGTCCCGCGGGAATGCGGACCCAGGGGCGGCATCAGGGGCGGGCCGGGGCGGCCAGAGCCCGGAGATCGCGCAGCGGGAACGCGGGCGTCGCGGCCCGTCGGCGTCGCGCAGGCGCTCTTCCGCCGCAGCGGGCACAGCTGCAGGGCCCTTCGGCTCGGGTCGTGGCCCGGGATCAGTGGCCGGGGCGCACGCCAGGGTGCAGGCGCCCACGCCGACCGCGAGCAGCGGGACGAGTAGGGCGAAGACATGGAGCGTAGGTGTGGGCACGCCCCGAGATCAGCATCAGCACCAGCACTATGTCCAATATCTGAATCAAATCCACAATAATGTGATTCTGATATCGTTCCTGCTCGTGGACATAGTTGGGCATGTGCGGTGCTTTGTCGCTGTTGCAGAGGAGAGACATTTCGGTCGGGCCGCTGTCCGGCTGGGCATGGCCCAGCCGCCTCTCTCGCAGCGCATCCAGCGCCTGGAGAAGGAGCTCGGCGTGAGGCTCTTCGAACGCACCAGCCGCAGCGTCACCCTCACCCCGGGCGGCGCTCTGCTGCTGGACGACGCGCGCGCCCTGCTCGCCCGTACCGATGCGTTCCTGGCTGGGGCCGCCCGCATCCGGGACGGCCGCAGTGGCCTCTTGCGTGCCGCGCTCCCTTCCGGCATCGCCGGCGAGTCCGTCGCCGCGATCCTCGCTGGCCTGCGCCGCCACCAGCCCGGCCTGGAAGTGGAACTCCACGAGCTGTCCACCGCCGAACAACTCGCCCGCATGGCCTGCCACGAACTCGACGCAGGACTGATCCACCACCCCTGCGACACCACCGGCCTCGAACTCGGCCCCGTCCTGCGCCGCGAACTCGGCGTCCTCCTGCCCCCGGCCTCGCCCCTGGCCGCACGGGCAGAGGTGCCGCTGTCCGCGCTCACCGGATGCGACCTGGTCCTCTTCCCTCGCGCGGACGCCCCCGCCCTCTACGACGAACTGCTCACCACCTGCGCGCGCGGCGGCTACACCCCCGATACCGTCCGCCACGGCCAGGGCGACAGCTTCATCCGCGGTCTGATCCGCTCCGTCAACGCCGTCGCCTTCACCGCCCCACCCGAGCCGGGCCGCCCGGCCGACGACAGCGAAGCGGGCACTGTCTGGCGGCCCCTGACGGGCGCCCCGCTCGCCTGGCGTTTCTCCGCGGCCTGGCCCACGGACCGCAACAGTGCCGCCGTCACCGCCTTCGCCGACGCCGCCCACACCGTCCTGCGCAACATGAACGGGGTGTCCGCCGACCAGCCCCCGCGCCGCCCCCTGCACCTGCGTCCGGCATCGGAGTATTGGCTGTGAACCCCCTCCAGCGCATCCACAACGCCTTTGCCGAAGCCGGCGCGGCCGGCTGGCTCCATGCCGTCGATATCGACACCGGCGCCGAGATTGATGTCGGCGCCGGCCAAGCGGTCGTCACCGCCAGCGTCCACAAGCTCTGCCTGCTCCTCACCCTCCACCAGCACGCCGAGCAAGGTCTCCTGGACCTGACCGAACAGATCGAATGCCCACCTGCCGGACGCACCTCAGGCCCGACCGGACTCGCCGCCATGCTCGACGGCGTACGGATCTCCCTCAGGGACGCCGCCTACCTCATGACGGCCGTCAGCGACAACGCCGCCGCCGAACTCCTGCTAGAACGCGTCGGCCTCGACGCCGTCAACACCACCACACAGCGCCTCGGCCTCACCCGCACCCGCGCCCTGTACACATTCGCCCAGACCCTCGCCACCATCCGCGAAGACGCCGGCCCCGCCGGCACCCAGGCCCTCACCGACCCCCACGTCATCGCCCGCCTGCGCGCACTGGACCCGGCCCGCACCAACCACAGCACCCCCCGCGACATGACTCGCCTGCTTGCCGCACTCTGGCGCGACGAGCCGTGCACACCCGAACACGGCACAGCGATCCGCCGCCTCCTCGGCCTGCAGGTCTGGCCCCACCGCATGGCCTCCGGCTTCCCCTTCGACGACGTCCACGTCGCAGGAAAGACCGGCACCCTGCCCACCCTCCGCAACGAGGTCGGCGTCATCGAATACCCCGACGGCGGCCGCTACGCCATCGCCGTCTTCACCCGCGCAGCCAACCCCGCCGCCACCCTCCCCGCCATCGACGCCGTCATCGGAACCACCGCCCGCATCGCCGTAGACACACTCCGCACCCGATAGGCCCCGAGGCGCCGGGCGCCGGAGGCCATCCGGAGGCAGGAACAAGTGCCGGGCACCCATCTGCAGGCATATGGGAAGTTCTTGGTGCGCAGAGAACAAGCCGGCGGGGGCGCCGCTACCCAGGTGGATGCCTGCGCGACGTGTCCTGCGGAGGCTCACCCTCGCTACACGTATGGACTGATTGAGTTGCTTAATGCATTGTCCCGGTGGTCGGTTGGAGGTCTACAACTGGCGCTAGCAAGCCCGTCTGGAGACCCGCGTGAGGATTGCCCGGTTCACTGCCGCACTCGCCCTCATCCTGCCGGCCCTGTCTCTCACCGCAGCCTCACCTGCTGCCGCAGCCGTCGCCGTCACCACCGTGAGCTACTCCGGCACAGGGTGCCCCACCGGCACCGCCCAAAGCAGCATCAGCAGCGACGGAAAGACCCTCCAAGTCTCTTTCAGTCAGTTGGTGGCCGTCAGCTCCTTGGGAGTGCCTACTAACGGTTTCAAGTCCTGCACGTTGCGCATCCGCCTCGCGGGCAGTCCCAGTGACAGCCTCAACGCCACCGCCACCCTGTCCGGCGTCCGCAACCTGCCGCCCGGGCGGAGAGCCACCAGCACTGCTACCTACGCCTCACCTAGCCTTCCCGATCTTCCGATCTACTCCACGACCGGCGACAGCCCAGGTGGCCCCTACACCGACACCCACAGCCTCCAGTCCGCTCTCCCCCTGGGGAACATCCTTCTGGAAGCCCGGCTCGACACCTTTCTGCGCCCCCTCACCGGTCGGCAGAACGCATTCAGCTCAATCAACAGCTTTACCCTGCACATCAACTGACGCCCCGGCTGCTAGACCGGCCCGGCCCCGCCTCGACAGGCAGCTTTGGCAGGCCCCTGGCCATCCTGACTCCGCATGGCCGCACATCTGAAGGCATAGCGCGGACCGCGCTCGCACAATCACATTGCAACCACGGTGCCTTGGAGCGTCGCCCAGGGCGCCGTGCACTGCTTCCAGAACCGCGCCCGCCTCGTCCGTGCCCTCTGGGAGCGGCTAGAGCAGCCGGAGGCCGCGCTCACCGCGGTGAGGGTTGTACCGGCAGGGGGGGGAGGGTTCCGCGTGGGGCCTGGGCGGTGAGGCAATCGGCAGTGAAAGGTCTTTCTGCGCTTGGGCCGCGTGGCTCTCGGGTGAGCGTTGGTACTGCGTCTGCACGTCGTGCGGGCCGTTGTGCGCGTCCTGCAGCCGAAGGATCTTGCGCGTGCAGGGGTGGGAGGGCGGGGCCATCCAACACACTGCGGGGGCCGAGTCTCCGGGGTCGGTCACCCCGGGCTCGTACAGATTGCATGCTGACCATGACCGTATTTGGCAGTGCCTCCCGTCGCACCCGGTTGATCGCGCTCCGGGCCACCCTGCCCGCTGCCTTGCTGCCTTGCTGCCCTGCTGCCCTGCTGGCCTTGGCCCCGCCCGCTCACGCCCAACCCGTGTGCACCGTCAACGGCGCATCCGGCACCATGGGCACCAACGGCGACGATCGCATCATCTGCACCGGAAACGTCGACGTCCTTGTCGAGGGCCGCGGCGACAATGACAACATCACCATCTCCGGCATCGTCTTCACCCGGGGCGGTGTCGGCGGCGGCTCTGGCGACGACACTATCTTCACCGGCATCGTCTCCGGTCGCTTCGGCGGCGACGACGGCAACGACACCATCATCACCGACGCCGTCCGCGGCCTCGTCGGCGGCCAGGGCGCCGTCCTCGGCGGCGCGGGAAACGATGACATCGCGGCGGCCAGCGTCGGATCGACGGGCAGTGGCGTGGTCGATGGTGGCAGCGGCGACGACAGGATCCGCGGGATCGGCGGGGTCCCCTTGGTGGTTGGCCCCGGCTTCGGCACCGTCAACGGCGGAGCCGACACGGACACCTGCACCATCCAGAACACGGGCCGGGGCGGGACCGTGAACTGCGAGGCAAGACGGCCGACGGACCGGCGCTGCTCCTCTGTCACGGTCCCGCGCCCTTCGGGAAAGCCGTCCGCACGCTCATGACCTCGCCAGCCCTACGGCAGGACGACTCCCATGCGCCTTTGAGTCAATAGTTGGCTTCGGAGGGGCTTTTGTTGCGGATTGAACGGTTGGTGTGAGGTCAGCCCGGGCCTCTGATCGCGGATGGGCGGGTCGGCGGGCTGGTGATGGGCTCCACAGGTCTACTCGCCGCGAACGCCGCGGGTGTGGTCACCCAGCAGGGCGTCGCCGCCTCCGCCCTGGCCAAGACTCTACTGACCGGCGCAGCACCGGCCTTCACCGCGTACACCCGCGTCCTCGGCAACTCGTCCAACGTCGGGACAACACCCCTGCGGCGCCTGCCGGGACGGCAGCCCCACCTGCGCCGGCTACGACTGTCCACGGACCGAGTGTGGGAGCCGGATAGTGAGGCCCGGGCCGCCAGCCCCGCACGGCCACCCCGGCCTTGGGAAGCATCGACACAGCCGTTGGCATCCCGGCCCCCGAAGGAGACGGTGCGGCAGATCGACTTCCCGACGGTGCCCGGGGGCGAGGCGAAGCCGCTGTAGTGGCGCTCTGGCCCATGGCCAACACCTCTCACCCGTTCGGGTCCGTCTCGTTGCGGAGGAGGCGGGCACATACAGACCAGGAAAGCGTGGATCACGCCTCTCCACGCGGCACGCAAAGAGGACCCCTCTCAGCCCAGGAAGGCGACGCCCCCTATGCGATCCCCTCAGCTTCCTGCCAGACGTACGGGCCTGACGATCCTCGCGGCCTCGGTGGTCCTGACCACCTGTCTCAGCGCGGCGGCCATCCCGGCCGCGCATGCCGCAGTGCCCGGCTGCGCGCAGGTCGCGGTCACCATCACCTGTGCCAACGGCATCCCCGTCGGCCAGGTCCTGCAGGTCCCGGCCGCCCAGAACATCACCCAAATCATCATCCTCGGACCCATCTTGGGCTCCCTGCAGAGCACCAGCACTATCGCCCAGACGGTCACCGTGACCGTGCCGACCGGCTCACACCCCGCCATCGGCCCCACCAACGGCACCGACGGCACCGTCACCCTCAACGGCCAAGGCATCACCCTCACCGCCACCGGCAGCCCCGGCCGTAACGGCAACGACGGAACCATCAACCTCAACCGCGCCGCCGCCAACCTCAACGGCGGCTCCGTTGCCACCGGTATCGCCGGTGCCGGCAACTCTGGAACGGTCACCGGCACCGGTACCGTCGACGCCCGCGGCGGCACCGTCGGAAGCGTCAACCGGGGTAGTGGCGGAGCCGGCCTTGCCGACGGCTCCAAGGTGACCGCGAGTAAGGTCACCGCCACCGGCGGGGTCGGCTCGACGGTCGGGGGCGACGGTATCACCGGCAGTGGCACGGTGGTCACTGCGCCCATCGTCACCGCCACCGGAGGCAACGGCGGTACCCGCTTCGAAGGAGGCACCGACCCCACCGCCTTGATCGGCGGCGCCGGCGGCAGAGGCATCGGCGGCGCTCAGGTAGAGGCGACCACCATCACCGCCCGCGGAGGCGGTGGCGGCAGCGGCTACAACGGCGGCGCCGGCGGCGGCGGTATCGGCGGTGCCCAAGTAAGGGCGACCACCATCACCGCCGGCGGCGGCGACGGCGGCAGCGGCAGCGGCGTCGGTGGCGTCGGTGGCCCAGGTATCGCTGTCGGCACTCGGGTAGAGGCGACCACCGCCACCGCCTCCGTCACTGCCATCGGCGGCCGCGGCGGACTTCTCGGCGGCACTGGCATCGGTGGCGCTCAGGTAGAGGCGACCAACGTCACCGCCACGGGCGGCCCAGCCTCCAGAGGCACGGGCGGCGCTGGCATCAGTGGTGGCCGGGTAGAGGCGAACACCGTCAGGGCCAGCGGCGGCATCAGCCCCTCCAGCGACCGCAGTGCCGCCGGGGTCGTCGCGGCGACGGTCCAGGGGGTCGGTACCAACGACCGCATCACCGCCGTAGGCCAGGGCGGATCCGTCGCGGTCCTCAACGCGAAGGTCACCTCCAGCACGGCAAACTCCACTCACGTGATCACAACTCAGGGCGGTAACGGTGGCACCCTGACCGGCGGACCCGGCATCAACAACCTCACCGTCAACGGCACCAACGCGGCCGGGGCGGTCATCGACGGCTACAGCCAGAACGGCGGCCGCGGAAGCATCATCGTCACCGGCCCCAACAACGGCACCATCAAGAACACCACCGGCTACACCGTCTGCAGGACCGGCGGCTCCCCGACCAACAACTGCTAGACCGCCCACCCGATCTCCAACATCTCTCACAGGACCGAGCCCAAGCCGCTGCCGGCATTTTCTGACAGCGGCTACGGTGCCCAGCCAGCGGCAACCCCCATACCGGCATGAGATCGCCAGACTCCCAGTCCCAGCCCCCGCGGTAAGAGCGGCGAGGACAGCCACCGGGAGCACCGTTGCGAGGGAGATCTGCTGCGCGACGATCGGGACGTGCGCGCCCTGACCGCTGCTCTCGACCCGGGCCCGGCCCCCACGCGGAGGACTAGGTTCCGTCCGGCGGATCTTGTGACTGTCTGCTTGTCCGGTCGTTAGGCCGGGCATGGGGCGGGGTGATCTGACGAATGCGGAGTGGGTGCGGCTTGAGCCGCACCTGCCTGCCGCCGGGCAGCGGGGCGGACGCTGGGGTGACCACCGGCAGGTGGTCAACGGGGTCTTGTTCCGGGTGCGGACCGGGGTCCCGTGGCGGGACCTTCCTGAGCGATACGGCAGCTGGAAGACCGTCTACGAACGTCATCGGCGCTGGTCCGCTGACGGCACGTGGGACCGGATCCTGCGGGCGGTCCAGGCCGACACCGATCTGGCGGGCCGGCTCGACTGGAGCATGGTGGGCGTCGATTCGACCACGTGCCGCGCTCACCAGCACGCGGCCGGGGCCCGCAAGACCGCCCCGCGGGTCCCGAAAAAAGAACGACGCCTCGAAACCACCGCCCCGACGAGGGAATCGGCCGGTCCCGGGGCGGCCTGACCTGCAAAATCCACCTCGCTGGCGAGGGCGGATGCCGCCCGCTGGCCTTCCTGGTCACTCCGGGCCAATGGGGCGACGCACCCCAGTTCACCGAAGTCCTTGCCCGGATTCGTGTGGCCCGGCCTCGCGGCGGACACGCCCGCACCAGGCCGGACCACGTCAGCGGCGACAAGGCATACAGCTCACGCCACAACCGCAGCCACCTGCGAAGACGCCAGATCAAGCACACGATCCCAGAGCCGAAGGACCAGCGGGCCAACCGCAAACGCCGTGGCAGCAAGGGCGGCCGGCCCGCCGGCTTCGACAGCGAGCTCTACAAGCGTCGCAACGAAGTCGAACGGACCATCAACCGACTCAAACACCACCGAGCCGTCGCCACCCGCTACGACAAACGCGCCTACGTCTTCCACGGCACCATCACCACAGCAGCCATCAGACTCTGGCTCCGACCATGATCCGCCGGACAGAACCTAGGCCTGCAGCTCCTGTGTACCGACCGCGCTCGCAGTCGGGGCGCTTGTGGATTCGGATCGGTGAAGGCGTCACACGTACGGAGGGTTTGGCCGCTCCGCGTCTTGGCAGCAGGCGTCGGAACGCATGGGATACCGCTCATGCCCTGGTGCTCTTCACCCCCCGTACACCTCTTGATCGCCGATATTGTTCGCGCTGTGCGCGCGGGGGACGACCACGTGCTGCCCCGCCTGCTCGTGGCCTTTGCCGTCAGCGCCGACGCGGCGGCGCCCTTCACCCTGCGAACCGCCCTCCTCGGCGATCTAGATCAGCCGTGAAAGCCACCCATAGCAGGCCGGTGCATCGCGGCTCCGCCAGCTTCCTGCCTCGGGCTTCGCCCCCGCGCGACGTCGCTGATCCGGGGGTGGGGCACCTCGACGAGCACGAATGCCGCGGTGAGCATGGGAAGGTCGGCGTCGCGAGCGGCGGTGAGCCATTCGTGGACTCGCGGTCGCGTTGTAAGGCTTCGGCCAGGCCCTCGCTGTCCAGGATGAGCGCGCCGCTCACCCTGCTGCCCCGGCTCCTGCGGAGGAGCGGCCAGTGGGCTTGGCCCGCTTGGCAGCGACAGCCTCCAGGTCGGTAGGGCCATGAGTCTGGTCGACGTCGGCAATCAGCTCGTCCAGGTTGTCCCGCTCGATCCGTGCGCGGCTCCTCCAGACGGGCACCCACCGCTTGCCGACCTGCTCGCGTATTGCTTGCAGGGGTGCCGGCGGTCAGGGAATCGAAGATGCCGCTGCTGGGGCCACCGTCGGGTAAGAAGTTGGTGTCGCCGTCCGCCACGACATGAGATGGCGTTTCGAACGCCCAACGGCGTTCCCCTGTCTGTGAAGGTGCTGCTTCGCTTCCGGCGTGCGTCAGGAGCCGCACGTAGCGCCCGTAGCGCACATAATGCACATTGATCTAGAGTCCGTTTTGCGCCTCACGCGTCGCTGACCTGCAAGTTTACCGAGTGTGCCTTATGGGCGTTACGTGCGATATCTTGACGCATATCTGACGCATATCTGACGCACGTGACGCACGTTTGACGCACGAACGGCATGCGTTCTGATGGGCCGTCACCTCTGTCAGGTGGCTGCTGGGCGGAGCCCTTTCCTGTGCGACGGATGGGAGTTTTGAAGCGGCTGGAGCACGGGTTCGAGCTGTTGGGCACCGGAGCCCCATCCGTCTCTCGGTAGTGACGTTCCGTGAAGCCAGGTTGGGTCTCCGGTGAGGCCGCCTCAGAGCCCGAGACCGTCAGCTCGCGGTTCGGGGACGCCCATCAGCCGCAGGTGTGCGCTTGGAGAGACCGAGCCCTTCACGCGGGCTATTGCGGAGTCGCTTCACGCGGCTGCTTCCCGTCGGGACTGTCCTGGAGACATGTGCCAGATCCAGCGCGTAGGGCGCTTGCCGACTCCGTATGCCGCAACGACGCCCGGGCGTTCGGTTCGGTTCCCATACTTCGACGGGTGCCCCGGCGCGCGGCGCCGGGGGCTGAGAAAGGCCGCGGCCGTCTTGCCGCCGCGGCCTCGGGTCTCGTGGGTGGTCAGGACGCCCTGAACAGCTCGTTCTGACGGTCGACGTACGGCTGGAAGAGTGCTGCGGGCCAGTTCGGGTCGATGTCCGAGACGCGCTCGATCACCTTCCACACGCCCTCCCGGCGCTCGAAGCGATCCTGGTATGTGCCGCTCGACACCACCCCTTCGCCGTCCTGCTTCCAATTGACGCGCCAGCGCCATGACACGGTGGCGACGTCCCCGGCGCCGGTGATCTCGAACCATCCGACCTCGTGGAACCACTTCTCCAGCGGGAACACGCTGTGCGCGTAGTCGTAGAGGTTCTTGAGCTCGTCGGGTCCGGTGAAGGTCTGGCTGCGCAGGTCGTGAACGGTGAAGGTGGCCTCGGGCCAGTACAGGTCCACGTACTTGTCGGCGGACTCGCGGCTCGCGTCGTTGTCGATGCAGCGCTGGTGGAGTGTGAGCTGTTCGAAGATCTCGAACCGGTCCGTGGCGGTGAGAGGCCTTGGCTCTGTCATGTGCTTGCTCTTTCAGATCGAGGGGTTGCCGGGTTGAGCCGAGGTGCTCGGCGTCACAGGGCTGCGCACGCTTCGTCGCGGGTCACGGCCTTGCCGAGCGCCCCGTACTCGTGGAGGTCGCCGAAGACCTCGATGCGGATCGACTCGTCGATGCCTCCCACCTTGACGGGGTCGAAGCCCGCGGCCGTGATCAGTTCGGCCACCACCCGGCCGGCTGCGTCGTCATCGGTCGCGTAGAAGCCGACTGCGCGTTCGGGCGCCCTGCGGGAGGCGGAGGTCAGGCTTCCGGCCGAGAGGGTGCCGAACGCCTTGACGAGCTTGGCGCCTTCCGGGAGGAGGTCTGCCAGGAGCCGGCCGGAGGATTCTCCGGCTCCGATGGTCTTGACGAAGCCGCCGGCACCGTCTGGTGCGATCGGGTTGGACGGGTCGACCAGGATCTTGCCGGACAGTTTGCCGCCGTACCGGGTGATGAACTCCTTTATCGTGTCCAGCCAGACGGCGAAGACGATCACGTCCGCTTGCTCCATCACCTGCTCTACCGTCAGTGGCGTGGCGTGGCTGCCCAGCGAAGTGGCGAGGGACTGCGCGGCCTTGAGGTCGCTGCCGGCGATCAGGACGTCTTCGCCGCCCTGGACGAGGTTCGCGGCCAGTCGGCCGCCGATGTTGCCGGTGCCGATGATGGCTGTGGTCATGAGAGGCGTTCCTTCGGTACGGGACGAGGCGGGGTGTCGGGGTTGAGCCAGCGGCGGAGCACGCGAGTGACGACGGGCATGGCCACGTAGGTCATCAGCACGCTGAACAGCAAGGCGAAGACGGCGGTTCGTGCCACCTGCGGCAGCACCGTCAAGAAGGGGGCCAGGTACACGCTGCCCAGCAGGGAGATCGGGAAGATGCCGATGGCGGAGCTCACCGCCGTCTTCCACCGGGGCGGAGGAAGCGCCGTCCCGCCGGGTTCGGCGAACCAAGCCTCAAGGCCGGCCAGTTCCCGGCGGGCGACCTCGTGGTGATGCTCCTGGTGTGTGAACAGCTTCTCTCTCAGCGGAGACTTGAGCCAGCGTTCCAGCGCTTCGCGGTCCCGGAAGCGGTGGACGACGACCCAGGAGCCGCCGTCATCCACAGGGCGGAAGAGGCCGCCGCCCAGGTTGCCGGGAATGGTGGCTGCTGCTGCCAGGACGTCCCGTGCCCACCGCTGAAACGCTTCCTCGTGGCCGTGCTCGACGATCCGGGCGGCGATCAGGGCCATGTCTCCGCGGGAAGTGAGGACGGTGCTCTCGGCGGGGGCGGTCACGGGACTCCTGATCGGATGTGATGGCGGGGCCGGCCGCTGTTCAGGGGCGGGGCGCGGCGTGGACGTAGTGCTTGGTCTCCTGGAACTCCTCCAGGCCGCGCACTCCGTTCAGGCGGCCCACACCGGACTGCTTGAAGCCGCCCTCCTCGAACATGTCGTGAACGATCGCCCAGGTGTTGGTCCACACCGTCCCGGCCTCGATCTCGCGTCCCACACGCAGCGGACGGTCGACGTCGCGGGTCCAGATCGAGGCGGCCAGGCCGAACTCGGTGGCGTTGGCCCGGGTGACGGCCTCCGCCTCGGTGTCGAACACCTCGAAGGTGGCGACGGGTCCGAACACCTCCTGCTGCACGATCGGGGCGTTCAGGTCGGCGACCTCGACCAGAGAGGGCGAAAGGAACGCTCCGTCGCGTCGGCCGTGTACGAGGACCTTGGCGTACGTGGCAGCGTCGGCGACGACACCCTCGACGCGCCGGGCATTGTGCTCGTCGATGAGCGGGCCCATCTCGCTGGCCGGATCGTCGCCGGGGCCGACCTTCACGGCCTGTAGCGAGGCGACCATGCGGCGCCGGAGCTCGTCCGCGATGCCGCGCTGGACCAGGATGCGACTGCCGGTCATGCAGAACTGGCCGGTGAAGGTGGTGATGGCCTTCGTGAGGACCGGGACGGCGGCGTCCAGGTCCGCGTCGTCGAAGACGATCATCGGGCTCTTGCCGCCGAGCTCCAGGGAGAGCGCCTTGAGGGTGGGCGCGGCGTTCGCGGCGATGAGGCGGCCCACCACGGTGGAGCCGGTGTAACTGATGACGTCCACATCCGGCGAGCTGATCAGCAGTGGCGCACCGTCGTTGCCCGACTCGGTGAAGATGTTCACCACGCCCGCCGGGAGGCTCTCGGTCTGAGCGACGAGTTCGCTGAGCAGACCGTTGACGAGACCGGTCTGGCCCGGAAGCTTCATGACCACGGTACAGCCGGCGGCCAGGGCAGGGGCGAAGGAGCGGACGGCAAGGACGACGGGGGAGTTCCAGGGCGCGATGACGGCGGCGACTCCCGCCCCCTCGCGGAGCGTCATGGAGTAGAGGCCGGGACGGACCTCGGCCGAGCTGCCGTGGTCGCTCAGGGCGAGCGCGGCGTAGTAGCGGAGCTTGGGGATCGTGAGATCGATCTCGAAGGCGGCCTCTTCGAGGATCTTGCCGTTCTCACGGGCGAGCATCGTGACGAACTCGTCACGGCGCTCGGCCAAGCGGTCGGCCATCTCGAAGAGCGCCCGGGCGCGCAGGTTGCGGTCACGCGACCAGCCGGTGGTGTCGAAGGCACGACGTGCGGCGGCGATCGCTGCTGTCGCCTCCTCCGCTCCTGCGTCGGCGAAGGTGCCGAGGACCGTGCCGGTGGAGGGGTTCAGGGACTCGGTCTGCTTGGCCGAGTCGACCCACTTGCCGTCGATGAAGTTGCGGGCGTGCTGCATGGTGATGGGTCCTTGCATGTGTGAGGTGCAGGCTCCGGCGTGGGGGAGCGTGCGGGCGGTTCCGGTGGGCGATGAGGTCCCGTCAGTGCGGGGCGGGGGTCCCACGAGCTCGGCGAGTAGAGCTGCTCGTCGGTCGACAACCCCGACTGCTTCGACACTACGGCGGTGTCTGCCTCGCGAAATCGGTCACGGTATCAGTCATGACAACCGGGGGGACCTCGGTGGGGTGCCCAGGCTGGCCCCGCCAGGGCGGGGCCGGAGACGGTGCGGGTCAGGCGATGCCGGCCAGGGACTTGTGCTCAGTCAGCAGGACCAGCTCCGCCAGCAGGGCCCGCAGGAGGCTCTCGGTGAAGTCGTCGCCGGCGAAGGTGCCGTCGGCGGCGAAGCGCTGGTGGGACTGGAAGACGGTGACCTCGGGATGGGCGACGACAGGAGTCTGGATGCGGTGGAGGATCTGGCGCAGGACCAGCTGGCCACGGGCGGTGCCGAACTGGGACGGTGAGGCGCCGAGGATGGCGGTCGGCTTGTCGCGCAGGACCGGGTCGCCGTCGGCGGGTCGGGAGAGCCAGTCGAGGGCGTTCATGAGCACGCCGGGGATGGCGGAGTTGTACTCGGGCGTGGCGATGATGACGCCGTCCGCCTCGCGTACGCGTCGGCGCAGATCTGCGACGGCGGCCGGTCCCGCCCCGTTCTCCAGGTCCTGGGTGAAGAAGGGGAGGGTGTCCAGGCCCTGGTAGAGGTCGATGGTGACGCCGGTCGGTGCGAGTGCCTGCAGGGCGCGCAGAAGGCCGGTGTTGTGGGAGGACCGGCGGAGGCTGCCGGAGATGGCGAGGAACGTCTTGACGGGCATTGAGGTGATCCGATCGGTGGTGCCTGGAGGTGGGAGCGGGCCCTGCGCTGATCGGCGGGGGCACGTTCGGAAGAGAAGAGCTGGCCGGTGGCGGTGCGACGGTGTCAGCGAGTGGCTCGGTACGCCTGCTTGACGAGGTTCGTGACCGCGTCGGGGCGGCTGACCATGACGGCGTGAGAGCCGTTGACCTCGGTGATACGGGCGCCGGCACGCTTGGCCATGAAGCGTTCCAGAGACGGGCCGATCGCCTGGTCGTTCCTGGCGACCAGAGCCCACGACGGGATGCTCTTCCACGCCGCGTTCTTGAGCGGCTGACCGAAAGCCTCCGCCGCGATCGGCCGCTGGGAGGCGGCCATCAGAGCGGATGTCGCGGCCGGGACGTCGGCCGCGAAGGCGGCGTGGAACCTGGCGGGGTCGAGCATGACCTCGGTGGCGTTGGTGCCGTCGGGCCGGGTGAACGGGAAGGGCGCCGTCGGCAGGGGCGGGGCGCCCGTGTCGGGGTGCTGCTCCATCAACCCGCCGAGCGACTCGCCTTTCTCCGGGATGAACGCGGCGATGTACACGAGTGCCTTGACGTCGGGTATGGCGGTGGCCGCGTTGGTGATGACGGCGCCGCCGTACGAATGGCCGACAAGGATCTTGGGGCCCTTGACGCTCTGGAGCTGGCTCTGCAGGTAGGCCGCGTCGTAGTCCGGGCCCCGCAGGGGGTTGGCCACCGCCCGTACGGTGAAGCCCTGGTCGCGCAGTCTGGCGGCGGTGCCGTTCCAGCCCGAGGCGTCGGCGAAGGCCCCGTGAACCAGGACGACGGTGGGCTTAGGCGCCGCCCTGTCCGCGCCGAAGTCCGCGTCCGCGAATGCGAGGGGCAGGGAGGCCACGGAGGCGGCCGCCACGACGGCGGCTGCGGCGGCGAGGGTGACGGAGCGACGAGTCCGCTTCTGCTTGCTCACGTGATTCCTTATGGGGTGTGTGCGGCAAGAGCCGCATCGGAGTTGGCCGTGCGCCGGGTCAGCGCGATCGGCCCGGTCGTGTGGAGGCTGTGGACGGGCGGTGCGTCCGGCGGCACGCGCGGACGTGCTGTCATCGCCGTGGCGGTGCGGGGCATGGGTCCCGAGGCGAGGTGCGGGCGATGGTGATCCACAGGAGGGCCGCGCAGATCCAGGCGGCAGAGCCGAACACGAGTGGGCCCGCTACGGTCCCCTCGCGGCCGGCGCCTGTCGCGGCGGCCGCCACGGCCGGGAGGAGCGCTGTCCACGCCAGAGGCCGGGGCATGCTCGGTCTGCTGCCGGAGTGCAGGAAGCGGTGGGCGGCACAGTAGCCCGCGCAGGCCAGGAGTGTTGCGCCGAACACATCGCTCGGCCGGTGCCAGTAAAGTGCCTGAACCGCTCCGGCGGTCAACGCGAGCCAGGCGGCACCGACGGCGGCGAGGGCGGGCCGCCAACGCTCCGGGGCGACGAGCGAGACACCTGCGACGAGCGTGGCGGTGAGTGTCACGTGGCCGCTCGGAAAGCTCACCTCGACGAGGTTGTCGTCCGCCCCCACGAGGTCCGGGCGGATGAGGAGAACGTTCTTGAGCACCTGTGACGCGGCGATGGTGCCGAGGACGGTCACGATCGCCGTACAGCCGGCGAGCCAACGCCTCCGGGCGAGGGCGATGGAGGCGATCGCGGTCAGGCCCACGGCGATGGTCTCCAGGTCCTGGGTCAGCGGCGGCGGCCCCCAGGACTGGGAGGCGTCGGCCATCCACGCACCGTCGGCATAGCCGACCACCAGCGCGTTCTCCGCCCGCTGTCCGAACGGCGTCCATACCGCGACGAGGTAGACGGCAGCGAATGCCAGGAGAGGTCCCGACACGGCCCTGACAGCGGCGACGAGGGCACGTGCGAAGGCTGTGGGACGGGAGACGGCGGTCTTGCACGGTCGTGCCATGGTGGTTTCCGGATTCGCTGGTGGGACTGCCCCGCTGTGGTGTCGAGGAGCCGTCCGGTAGTTGGGGAACGTCGCCTGCGGGCGGAGTGGATCCGCCCTCGCGCATGGGGATCAGCCGTCACCGGGTCTGGGGCTGGGTGGCCAGCAGCCGGGCTCGCTCGTCGCGCTCGGCGACAGTGCGGGCGCGGTTCCTGCGCATCTGGTGCAGCGCTCTGGTACGGGCTTCGGCGCCGAGACGGTCGAGGTACAGGGTTCCGTCGGTGTGGTCGGTCTCGTGCTGGAGGCAGCGTGCCAGCAGGCCGGTGCCATGGACGGTGACGGCGTTTCCCTCCCAGTCCTGCCCGTGCACGGTGGCCTCCGTCAGGCGCCTCAGCTCCTGCTGGGCGCCGGGGACGGACAGGCAGCCTTCACCACGCGTACTCCAGATGTCACCGGCGAGCCGGAGCTCGGGGTTGATGACGTGGCCGATACGCCGAGTGCCTTCCTCATCCGGGCAGTCGTAGACGAAGAGCCTGAGGTCGACGCCCACCTGGTTGGCCGCCAGACCGGCTCCGTGAGCGGCGTGCATCGTGAAGTACATGTCCCGCAGCAGTCGGGCCAGATACGGCGTCCTGAACTCCACCACGTCGGCACAGCGCCGGTGAAGCACTGGATCACCGGTCTCGGTGATCGGCCGGTAGGCACCGCCCATCGCCTCTGGCGGCAGCGAGCGGTCGACGGCTGAGCGCTTGAACGGGGAGCTGGGCATGCGTATGGGGCCTTCTGACACTGGGGGAATCCGCTGGATTGGAGCGGGACGGCGTGCGATCGTCCATGCGTTGCGGTGTGCCGGGTGACGGCTACGCGTGGTGGGTGAGGACGGCTTTGACCGCAATGCCGGCCTGGACGTCGGCGACGGCCTGGTTGATCTCGGCCAGCGGGTAGGTGCTGATGAGGCGGTCCAAGGGGAAGCGGCCCTGGCGGTGCAGTTCCAGCAGGCGGGGGATGAGGACGCCCGGGGCCTGGTGGCCCATCACGGAACCTGTGACGGTGCGGCCCTTGAGGAGTTCGAAGGCGTTCGCGTTGAGGTCGGCGTCCAAGGCGGCCACTCCCAGGACGGCGGCTGTGCCGAGCGGCGCGAGGACCGCGACGGCGGTGTTCATCACGGGAATGACACCCGTTGACTCCACGCTGTAGTCCACCCCGCGGCCGTTCGTGAGGTCCATGACGGCCTGGGCGGCGTCAGCGGTCGCGGCGTCCACCACGTCGGTGGCGCCCAGCTCCTTGGCGAGCAGGAGTCGTTCGGGCTTGCGGTCGACCGCGATGACGCGGGTGGCGCCCGCTGCGACGGCGGCCATCAGGGCGGCCAGGCCGACGGTGCCGAGACCGAAGACCGCCACCGTGCTCGCGGCCCGGACCTGGAGGGAGTTGAGGACCGCTCCTGCGCCGGTGATGATCCCGCAGCCGAGCGGGGCCAGCGTGCTCGGCGGCAGGCTGTCGTCGGCGATCCTGACCAGACTCCTGGGGTGCGCCAGGCCGTGCGAGGCGAAGGAGGACTGGCCGAAGAAGTGGTCGTGGACGGGGCGGCCCGCCGCGTCACGCAGGCCGACCGTGCCGTCCGGGCGGCGGGCGTGGAAGTTGAGCGGGATGTGCTGCTCGCAGTAGGCGGGCTGGCCGGCCAGGCAGTTGCGGCAGGCGCCGCACGAGTCCAGGCTCAGTACGACGCGGTCGCCGGGTGCGAAACCGGTCACGGCCGCGCCGACCGCCTCTACGGTGCCGGCGCCCTCGTGTCCCAGGACGACCGGGTGCGGGGTGGGAAGGTGGCCTGCGGCCGCCTCCAGGTCCGTGTGGCAGATTCCGACGGCCTCGTAACGGACCAGGATCTCGTCCGGGCGCGGGTCGTCGAGCGTCAGTTCCTCGATGAGGAATTCCGAACCGGCGTTTCGGGACACGGCGGCAGTGACCGTGGTGGGCATGGCGATGTGCTCGCATTCTCAGGCTGAGGAGTGCGGTCCCGGTATGAGTCCGGGTACCGCGGGAGGGACCGGCAGGGGTGGTGAGGGGGCGGTGAGGCGGAGCGGGGCCGCACCACCCCTGCTGTGATCGACTAGCGCGCGGAGCGGCCGAGCACCAGGTCGGCGGCCTTCTCGCCGATCATGATGCTGGGGGCGTTGGTGTTCCCGCTGGGCTCGTGCGGCATGACGGAGGCGTCGGCGACGCGGAGGTTCCCCACGCCGTGGACCCGCAGTTCCGGGTCGACGACGGCCAGGGAGTCCAGACCCATCCGGGCGGTGCCGATCTGGTGGTGCCCGGAGACGACCGTGGCCCGGACGTGGTCGCGCAGTCGGGCACGGGTCATCGTCCCGGGACCGGGCAGCACTTCGCCGTCGTTCCATTCCTTGAGCGCGCCCTGTGCGGCGATGTCGCGGAGCATTTCGAGGTTGTCGACCAGCGTCTCCAGATCGCGCGGATCGGAGAACACCTTCGGGTCGAGGACCAGCGGGGCCGTCGGGTCGGTGGAGCGCAGCCGTACCTCTCCGCGGCTGTGCGGGTGCAGCAGCTGGCCCATGGCGGAGAAGCCGTGCTCCGGCAGGTCGGCTCCGGGTACGGGGTAGGCGAACGACAGGAAGAGCGGCTGGATGTCGGGCGCAGGCAGGCCCGGACGGGTCGAGGCGAAGTAGTGGGCCTCCAGGCCCTGTGCCGACCATGCCGGAAGCGGCTGCCTGGACTTCCAGACCAGCGGAGCCGACCAGTGGTCCTGCAGGTTCTGACCCACCCCCGGCAGGTCGGCCCGCACCCGCAGACCGAGGTCACGCAGGTGGTCGGCGGGGCCGATGCCCGACAGCATCAGCAGCTGAGGGGTGCCGAAGACGCCGCCGGAGAGGACCACGTCGTCCACGGCCCGGGCGATGCGCTCCTCGCCTTCGACGACGTAGGCGATGCCGGTCGCGCGGTCACCGTCGAACACGATGCGGGTCACGAGGGCGCCGGTGGTCACGGTGAGCAGGGGACTGTCCTGCACCGGGCGGCCGTAGGCCACCCACGTCGACTGGCGGCGGTGGTGCTTGATGGTGTGCTCGGTGTAGCTCACTCCGTACTGGTCGCCGCTGTTGTAGCCGTCGTTGAACGGCAGGCCGTACTGCTGGGCCGCATCGACCCAGGACCGCACCAGTGCGTCGGGCCCGGGGTTGCGCTGGACGTGTAGCGGTCCGTCCGTTCCGCGTCCTCCTGCCGCACCTCCCTCGAAGGCCTCCAGACGGCGGAAGTAGGGCTCGACGTCCTGCCAGGACCAGCCCGCCGCGCCCTGGTACGCCCAGGAGTCGTAGTCCGCCGCGGCGCCCCGGACGTAGATCATGCCGTTGAACGAACTGGAACCGCCCAGTCCCTTGCCACGCGGCCAGGGGAGCCGGCGGCCGTCCGCGTAGGTCTGCGGCTCGGTCTGGAAAGCCCAGTCCCAGGCGCTGTTCCACAGCTGGATCGAGCCGGTGGGGTCGTGGATGGCCTCGGTGTCGTCCACGGGGCCCGCCTCCAGGAGGAGGACCCTGCGGCCCGCGTCCACCAGGCGCCGTGCGATCACCGCGCCAGCCGAACCGGCGCCCACGACGATGTTGTCGAACTCGTTGGTGCTCATTGCTGTCCTCTTGTTTCAGGTATGCCTGTCGGACCGGGTCAGGGAGCCGTCGGCCGGACCTGCCCGGGCGGCACGGCACCACTGGGTCCGTGCGGGGCGCGCGCCGCATCCGTCACGTGATCCGTCGCTCGGCCTGCGGTGGCCGGACCCGGTCGGAGACCGGACTACGGCCGGCCACGCCAGCGGAACGGCCGTTGCGGCGTCGGCTCAGATCTGACGGGCGATGTGCTCCGCCGCGGCGATGACCGTGAGGTTCGTGGCGGCGGAGGGGACGTCGGGGAAGATCGATGCGTCGACCACCCGCAGGCCGGGCACTCCGCGCACCGCGCCGAGCCGGTCGGTGACGGCCGCCGGGTCGCCCTCGCCTCCCATCGGAGCCGTGGACGTCGGGTGGTGGTACGTGTCCAGGGTGGTCAGTACGGAGGCCAGGATCTCGGTGTCGTCCTTCGCCTGAGGGCCCGGGTTGAGCTCACGCTTGACCAGCCCGGCCAGAGGTTCGGTGGCCCCGAGCCGGCGGGCGAGCTTGACGCCTTCGAGGAGCCGGCGGCGGTCCTCCGGTTCGGCGAGGAAGTTGAGGTCGATCCTGGGGGCCTCCGCCGGATCCCTGCTGACCAGGGTGAGGGTGCCACGGGAATGGGGGCGGACCAGGGCGACGGCGAGCACGAAGCCGACGCCGGTCGGGCTCGTGGAGTGGTCGAACAGGTGGGTGGCGGTGATGTGGAGATCCAGTTCGCCTTCGGCTGCGGTCGAGCTGGCCGTCCACGACTTGGCGCCGATCACAGGTGTCTGCTCGCCGATCAGGTCGGGATCGGCGGCGTAGGCGTTGTAGTAGAAGGGGTGGTCCTGGAGGTTCAGGCCCACCGGGAGATCGGCGATCAACGGGATGTCCAGCGCGCGCAGGTCGTCTGCCGGACCTATGCCGGATCGCAGCAGGATCGCCGCGCTGCCGTAGGCGCCCGCGCTGAGGATCACCTCGGCGGCGCGCAGCTCGGTGCCGTCGGCGAGGAGTACGCCCGTCGCCCTCCCGTCGTCGAAGAGCACGCGGTCGACGAGGACACCGGCACGGATCGTCAGGTTGGTCCGGGAACGGACTTCCTCGGTCAGGTAGGCCATGCCGGTGTTCACGCGCACGCCTTCGCGCACGTTCATCGGGTACGGTCCCACGCCGTGCGGGTCGGCGCCGTTGAAGTCGTCGGTGGGCCGGATGCCGTCGGCCAGCGCAGCGTCGACGAAGGCGCGCTGCATGGTGCTGAGGTCGTTGCGCGTGAGCTGGGAGACGGGGAGCGGACCCGAGCGGCCGTGCAGCTCGTCGTCGCCGGCTTCGGTGGCCTCCAGCGTCTTGAACGCGGGCAGGATGTCTCCGTAGGTCCATCCCTTGAGACCGCGCTCCGACCAGCGGGCGAAGTCCGAGGGCAGGGAACGCACCGCGACGGAGCCGTTCACGGCCGAGCTGCCGCCGAGGACCTTGCCGCGGAAGGCGTCGACGGGGTGGCCGATGAACCCGGGCTCGGACCGGTAGCCCCAGTCGTGCCCGGTCCAGCCGCCCAGCGTGCCGCTGTCGGCCACCCCCGCGGGGTAGGCGTCCGGTGCGTAGGCGGGGCCGGCTTCCAGCAGGAGCACGCGGCGGTCGGGGCTCTCGGCGAGACGGGTCGCGAGGACGGCTCCGGCGGAACCGCCCCCGACGACGATGGTGGTGAAGGCTGCGTCGTTCATGCCGACGACGCTAGGCAGGTGCGCGCGTCCCGGCATCGGTCACCGTATCCGTCAGGTGAGCGGCGATGGCTCCTGCCCTCACGCGATCATCCGCAGCCCGTTGTCGAAGTCCACACGGGCCAGCTCCGAGCGGGCCACCACCCCGAGTTTCGGGAACACGTTGGACAGGTGGTGGCCCACCGTGCGGGGGCTGATCAGCAGGTGGCAGGCGATCTCCTTGTTGGTGAGGCCCTCCGCGGCGAGTTTGGCCACCCGCAGCTCCTGAGGTGTCAGCATGGACTCCTCGGCCACGCCGGCCGGCCTCGGCTGGGCCCCGGTCAGCTCCAGTTCACTGCGTGCCCGTACGAGCATCGGCTGGGCGCCGAGCCGGGCGAAGGTCTCGGCGGCCTCGGCGAGATGCAGCCGTGCCTCGGTGCGCCGTTTCGCCCGGCGCAGCCACTCCCCGTAGAGCAGACGGGTGCGGGAGTGCCAGAACGGCCGGTCGGCGGCCCCGGGCACGCGGAGCGCCCGCTCGAAACACTCCTCCGCCCGGTCGCCGCTGAGCAACGCCGTGCTGCGGTGCGCCGCAGCAACGGCCCAGGGCACGCCCGCGCGCCGGGCCCAGGAACCGAGGATTTCGGCGGCGGCCTCGCCGACCGTTGGACGACCGGCCCGGACGGCCGCTTCCACCGTGTCGGCAGCGGCGAGCAGCGCGAAGGTGCCGTGGGCCGCGTCATGACCGGTTTCGGTCAGCCGGACCAGGAGTTCGAGCGCCTCCTCGGCGCGCCCGGCGAACAGGGCGGCCTGGCCCTGGTTCCAGTAGGCGGCGGCGGTCAGCGCACGCACGCGCCGTGGCACCGACAGCCGCAGGGTGACAGCGCTGAGTTCGGCGACCTCCTCCTCGTCACCGCTCAGCGCGGCCAGCCAGCCCAGGGAGTTGCGGCACTGCGAGGCGGCGTGGTCGGCTCCTATCTCCTCGGCCAGCCGCAGCGTCTCCGTGGCGCTGGCGCGGGCCTGGCTCCAGCGACCCGTGACGATGTCCAGGGTGGCTGTCTGCGGCACCGTCAGGACGAGGGCGTTCGTCGCGTCCGTACGACGCATCACCTCCAGTTTGCGGCCGAGCACGTCGGAGACCGCCCGCTCGGCACCCCACGCCGCGGCGAGCGGTGCGGGTGGCATCAGCCGCCATGACAGGGTGCCGAGAGGAGCCGTGACATCCTCCGCGAAGGGCGGCACCGCTTCGCCCTCGCTCCACCACGGAGCGAGAGCGGACAGGACGCTCGCCTCCGGCGTCTCCGCCCCGCACGTCAGCTCCGACAACCGGCGCAAAGCCGCGGCTTGCCGGTCGGGGGATCCCGCGGCCCAGCCGGCCCGCACCGCCAGGCAGGCCAGTTCCATGGCCTTGGTACGGTCCGGCACCGAACTCGCGTCGCGCAGCAACAGCCGGTGCGCGACTTCCTGGTCGCCGTGAGCGAACTCGATGAGGCCGCTCAGACCGCCGCTGTCCTGCGCCACTGTCTGCGTGGGCGCCAGCCGGCCCGCCTGGTCCAGCAGATCCCGAGCCCTGGCCACCTGCCCGCACTCCCAGGCCGCGAGGGCCCCGAGTGACAGGCGGCGGGCCGCGTCAACGGGGTCGGGCGACAGCTCGGAGGCCCGGAGCAGTGCTCGGACGGCCGATGCGTTGCCGCCGGAGGCCGCGTCATGGCGTGCGGTGCGTTCCAGCAGTTCCGCCACCGCTTCGTCGGCCACGTCGGTGGCCGCTGCCAGGTGCCAGGCCCGCAGTCCCTCCTCGGTGGCGTCCCGCTCGAGTGCCTGGGCCAGGGCCCTGTGGGCCGCCTGGCGTTCGGCGAAGGAGGCCGCGTCGTACACGACGGCTCCGACCAGCGGTGCCTTGAACCGGAGCGAGGGGCCCTGGAGGGAGAGAAGCCCCGACCGCAGTACCTCGTCCCAGGCCGCCGCGCCGGCCCCGAGCGTCGCAGCCGCGGCGCGCACCAGGTGCTGATCGCCGCGGTCCTCCGCGGCCGCGACGAGCATCAGAGACCGCGCACCGGGGGAGAGTACCGAGGTGCGGCTTCCGAAGGCGCGGCGCAGTAGGGGGCCGACGGGAAGCCGCGCCCCCGGGCCGGCCGTGAGGGTCGGCAGTTCCCGGAGTGCCAGCGGGTTTCCGCAGGCGGCCGCGACGGTACGGCGCACGGCTTCCTCGGGTGCCGTCGGATGTTCGGTGCGGACCAGCCGCTCCGCGTCGGCGTCGCGGATCGGGGCCAGGCCGATCGCTCGCAGGCCCTCCCAGGGGCCTTCGGCCGCCGGATCGCTGTGGGCGGCGAGCAGCATGGCCACCCGTGATGTGTCCAGCCGTCGGGCGACGAAGGCCAGGCACGCCGCAGTCGGCTCGTCCAACTGGTCCGTGTCGTCCACGGTGATCAGCAAGGGTTCCTCAGCCGCGAGCTCGGTGAGCAAGGTGAGGGTCGCCACGCCGATCAGGAATTGGTCGGTCGCGTGCTGGGTGTGTCCCAGGGCCCCGCGAAGCGCGTCGGCCTGCGGCTTCGGAAGCGTGCCGATCCGGTCGACCAGTGGCCACAGCAGCCCGTGCAGGGCGGCGAAGGCCAGTCTGGACTCCATCCGGCTGCCCCGGCAACCCAGGACCGTGAAGCCGGCCGCTCGGGCGGCGGCGCACTCGAGCAACGCCGTCTTTCCGATGCCTGGATCTCCCCAGAGCACGAGGGCCGATCCGTTTCCCCTCCGTGCCTCCTCCAGGAGTCGGTCGAGCTCCTGCCGCTCTCGATCCCGTCCGTACAGATTCACTTCCGTGCTCCCCGCTTCTTCCCCGTACACCACACGTGCTTCCCCTCGCGAGCGAGGGGGATGTCGCAGTCAGATGCGACCGATACGGTGACCGATGCGCCCGTCGGGCCGGGCCGCCTACCGTCACCGCCATGAGCAGTCATTCCTTCGAAGACGGCGCCCGGCTCGCCGACCAGGTCGCCTCGGCGACAGGCGCCGATCCGAGCGACCGTCTCCTGCACACCCGAGGTGCCTGGGCGGCGGGTGCCTTCACTCCGTCGGAGATCGCCGCCTCCCTGAGTACGGCTGAGCTCTTCGCCGTATCCAGCACTCCTGCCACGGTCCGCTTCTCCAGCACGCTCGGAGGCGCACACGGGCACGACGGGGACCCGTCGGACCACGGCATGGCCGCCCGGATCGGCGGCCTCGACCTTGTGATGTTCACTCTTCCGGTCTTCTTCGCACGCACCGGCGCGGACATGGTCGAGTTCCTCCGGGCCGCCAACTCCCCGGACCCGGCGACGGCCGTACCCGCGTACGTGGCCCGCCACCCCGAGGCGGCCGTCGCCCTCGACCTGGCCCAGCAGGCCCGCCCTGCCGCGAGTTTCACGGGCCTGACGTACCACTCGGTGCATGCGTTCGGTCTGCTGGACCCGACCGGTATGACCCTGTGGGCCCGGCTGAGCTGGCGGCCGCTCCGCGCGGCGCAGCCGCTGATCCCCGAGGAGTCCCGCAGCCGGCCGCGGGACTATCTCCGTGCCGGGCTGCACGCCGAACTGCCTGATCGCTTCGACCTTGTGGCCCACCTTCCGGCCGCCCAGGACGAGGTCCACGACCCCACCCGTCTGTGGTCCTCGGAGCAGTCGGTGACGCTGGGCACCCTGACCCTCGAACGGGCGGAGGTCCCCGCCTCGGAGCCCGGTTTCGATCCGCTGCGCCTGCCGCAGGGCATCGCCGCCCCACTCGACCGGCTGGCGAGAGACCGCAGCGCCGCCTACCTGGCTGCGCAGCGCCGCCGACGCGGCTGAACCGATGAGCGACCCCTGCTGTACGACTCTCGTCGTACCGCTCCCTCATGGCCGTGGTCTCGGCCGACGATGTCGCAAGGTTCATGGGAGGACTCTCGCAGACCGTTCTCAACGCGCTCTCAACGTCCTCCGAACAACGCTGTGTCGACGTGGGGTGACTCAGTCGACACGGGGCAGGTCTCGCAGGATCCTGTCGATCTCGGCGGTGAAGAGGGCCAGCCCTCGGGGCTCGGACAGCGCGCGAGCCTCCAGCAGGAGCTCGCGGGCTTGCCTGTGGTCGTCCTGGTCGGCGCGGGCACGGGCCAGGTCGATGAGGGCCGCGATCAGCTCGGTCACCGCCTCGCTGCTCCGCAGGTGGCCGACGGCCCGTTCCAGCAGGGGCAGGGTGCTGTCGTCACCTGACGTCAGCGCGACGGCCCGCCAGGCGCGACCGAGCGACACGGCGGTGTCCCATCTCTGTGCGAGCGCGAGTTCGGCCGCCGCCAGCTCCCTGGCGCGCTCGCGTTCACCGGTCTTGAGCAGTTCCATGGCGGCGGAGCTGCGCCAGGCGAGGTACCCGGGATTGTGCAGACCCCAGGCAGCGTTGCGACGACCACAGTCGACGAAACAGGCTGCCGCCTGGTGTGCCTGCCCGCGCGCGGAGTGGAGCAGGCCGCGTACCCACTTCACCACCGGTAGTTCCCACGTCTCGGTGTTGGCGTGCTCCGTCGCGCTGTCGAGCCACTTCTCGGCTTCGTCCGCCTGGCCGAGACCCAGGAGCGCCTGGGCGTACTGGGCGATCAGTGCGGCCGGGCGGCGCGGCGCCTGCTCCAGGGACAGTCCGGCCACGGGGGCGCATGTCTCGAGGGCCCGCCGGTAGTCGCCGCCCCGCATGTGGACCTCGGAACGCATGATGCGTCGGTAGATGTCCATCGTCCCGAAGTAGCGGTCCTCGTGGAGATCGCTCAGCTGTCCGGCGAGAGCGAACTGCCCGGCCCATTTCGCGATGTGCGTCAGAATGCCCACCACTTCGCGCGGCAGTTTCTCCCACGCACCGTCCTGGTGGCACTCCGCGGGGAAACGGGACATCGCTTCCGCGGCGCTGTACCGCACCTGGTACGTGTCCTCCCAGGTGAGGACGGCGTTCGTCACCAGGTCGTCGGCCCGGTCCCCTGACGCTCGCGCCGCACGTAGCCGCTCGATATGTACGGCCCAGCTTTCGGGGGTCAGCGCGGCCACCATCCAGGCAGAGGCACGAGCGGCCTCCGCCGCGGCCGGATCGCGCGGTTCGGTTTCGGCGATCACTTCGTCCATGAGGGTGAGGGCGGCTCCGCCGCGACGGTTGGACGCCATCGTCCAGGCCAGGGGGATCAGCGCGGTCGGTGCCCTCCGCGCGGCACGTTGTTCCTCGAGTGCCTCGTGGAGATGGGTCAGCGAAGCGGTGGGGTTGACCCACAGCTCCAGCTGACCGAGCTGGACGAGCACGGCGGCGCGCTGGTCGTGGCCGGCGATGCGGAGCGCCGCCTGGAGGTGGTGGATGGCCTCCCGGACCGCGTGCTGCCGAAGGCATTCGTCGGCCGCGTCCACCAGGACGGTCGTCCAGGAGGACCAGTGCGTGCCCGTCAGCGCGTCCAGGTACCGGGCGGCCTGCCGGGCGCTGTGCCCTGAGCTCAGGGAGTACCGCGCGGCTGCCACCCGAAGCCGGCTGTCCTCGTCCGGCGAACAGAGCCAGCGCAGGGTGTTGGGCACCAGGGGGTGCCGGAAGCGGGCGGGGTCGGCCGTGGACAGGATGCCGATCGCCGTCAGGCGTTCGCACCGGGCCTGAATCTCGGCCACGGCCTCCTTGCACACCTCCGCGAGTACGTGGGGCGTCGGCTGAAACTCGTGCAGGACCGCGATCGCTCGGAGCAACAGGGCACGGTCGTCCGTGTAGTTGTCCAGCATCAGCGCCATCGCCCGCTTGAAGCGGACGTCCGGGGTGTGCTCGGGCACACGCCGCAGGTCGGCATCGGGCAGGGCACACAGGTCCGCGATCAGCGCCACGACGAGCTTGGGGATACCGGCTGTCGCCTCATGGACACTCCGGGCGAACTCCTGCAGGTGAGGAGCGTCCACCCGAGCCGCCGCGAGCTCGGCGATCCCGGATCGGGTGAGCCTGCCGAGGTGCAGAGTCGCCGAGGAGACGTTTCCCAGGTCCAGAGTCCGCCGGTACGCCTCCGGGTCCCAGGGGCGGTCCTCCACCGCCAGCACCAAGAGGACGCGTGTGGAACGCAGCCGCTGTGCCACCAGCGTGAGGACCTTCATCGAGCGCTCGTCGATGCACAGGACATCGTCCACCAGGAGGACCAACGGGGCCCCTGCGGCACTGTCGACCAGAAGGGCGATCATCTGCTCCGCCAGCCGGTGGTCCGTGACGTGGGCCTGGAGAGCGGACGAATCCGCACGACCGTCACCTGCTCCGCGACCGATGCCGTCCAGAATCGCGTTGAGCAGACCGAGGGGCGCGTCCGCGACGGAAGGGCTCCTCGGCAGGTTGAGCCGCCGCGCGGCCGGTACCAGGCGAGCGGCTTCATCGAGGAATCGCGATTTGCCGTGCCCGTAGATGCCGGACACGAGGGCCAAGCCGCCCTCGGCGACTGCCGCTCGCTCGGCGAGCGTCACGATCGCGGCGAGCTGGTCCTCGCGCTCCACCAATGGAGCGGCCTCGGCGGAGGGCTTCGGTGCCGGCGGAAGGACAGCGGGGGCCGTGGCGGTCACGATGACGGGAGACGTCTCCTCGTACGCGCCGGACGGCGACCGGGACAGGATCCGGCTGTGGAGGGCGCGTAGCTCAGGGCCCGGGTCGACCCCCAGTTCGTCGATCAGGAGCCGCCGGGTCCGTGCGTAGACCTCCAGTGCGTCGGACTGGCGGCCGGCCAGATGCAGTGCGCGCATCAGGAGGGCACGCGGGCGTTCGCGCAACGGGTGCTCGGTCGTCAGCACCCTCAGCCGGTCGATCACGGAGTCGTGCCGGCCGAGCGCGATCTCGACATCGAGACTGTCCTCCAGGACGGCCAGACGGCGCTCGGTCAAGGTCGCGCGCCACATGGCGGCATACGGGCCGGGGATACCGGCCAGGGGTTCGCCGCGGTACAGCCGCAGTGCTCGGTCGTAGAGCTGCTCGGCCTTCTGCCACTCGGAGTGCTCGCGTGCGTGCTTGCCCTCGGTGACCACCTGCTCGAACTCGCCCAGGTCCGTCTGATCGTCCTCGATGCGCAGCTGGTAGCCGCCGTGCCCCGACAGCAGCACGGTACCGGCAGCCCTCGGTCTTCGCTCCGGTTCGAGGACCCGGCGCAGTCCGGCCACATGCGTCTGGATCACACCCACACCACTTGTCGGGGCGGAACCCTCGTAGAGGGCGGCGAGCAGGCTCTGGGTGGATACCCACTGGCGGCGCCGGAACGCCAGCGCGCACAGCACCGCTCTCCGCTGAGGGGGCCCCAGAGGCAGTCGTCGGTCGCCCTGCAGCGCTTCGACACCACTGAGGAAGGTGAATCGGACCTCTGCGATCGACGCAGGCCCCCTCTCCGGCGAATCCCCCACATTATCCTCCGAAGTCATCCGATAAGCGAAGAGATGCATCTTACCTGGCGCGCGCCACCTGACCTGGTCAGATGCCATCCTCGCAGAACCGGAGGCGAGGGCTCGACAGTCCTATCGGAGCCCTGTGCCAGTAGCGGAGACACGCGGTTGCCCGCCCTGTCCGCCGCGGGTCAGGTGGGTCATGCGGTGGTTACCCCAGATCCACTCCGTGTCGATCTCTTCTTGAAGGGCGGGCTCGATGCCGACGCCGCAGTCGCGCTGGAGGTCTTGGGCGGCCTCCTGGGGTGTAGTAGGGCTCTTCGCGGTCGATGCGGGCGAGCATCATGGAGCCTGCGCCTGTGTCGCGGACGCCGCGGGCGGCGAGGGCGATGCGGGCCTCGGTGCTCCGACGATCACCCTCGGCTATGAAGTTCGCTTCATGTCGGAGGCCAGCAGCAAGGGGCGCGGCGCCATCGGCGGTCTGCTGGGGTCCAGACACCTGCGAGCAGTCCTCCGGCTGTTGGGAGGGGCGCTTGATGAACGAGCCGGCAGGTGCGTCCCGGCTACCAGGCGACGGGGAGTTCGGCCGGTCGTGTGAACAAGAACTCGCGCGGCTCCCACGCCACGTCCTGGTGTTTGACCGCCAGGGTGAGATTGGGAAGACGATCCCAAAGCGTGCGCAGGGCGGTGCGTAGATACATGCGGGCGATGTTCACGCCGAGGCAGAAGTGCGGTCCGGACCCGAAGGTGACCTGTGGGTCCTCAGAAGCCGCACGTCCGGTACGGAACTTATGCGGTGTCTTGAAGTGGGCCGGGTCGTTGGCGGCGGCTCCGAAGGGGGTGACGACGTGCTCGCCCCGGCGGATGGTGACGTCGGTGATGGTGACGTCTTCCAGTGCGACGCGTGGCATGGAGGAGTTGGAGTTGTGGTGGTAGCGCAACAGTTCCCACACCGTCTCGTCCCACAGCTCGTTCCCGTTCGTACCGTTCTGGAGTTGGCGCAGGACCTCCGGGTGCCTGGTCAGTGTGTGCACGGCGGTGGCGGTGGGGCCCATGACAGGTTCGGCGGAGGTCAGGAACAGGTACATCACCGTCCCTCGTAGTTCCTCGGCACTGATCATGTTCTCGGCATGGGCCTGAACGAGGGAGCCGATGGGCCCGGCTTCCGGCGGGTCGGTCAGGATCTGGTCGGTGAAGCACAGCAGCCGTTCGGTAGAGGCGCCCACCAGTACGGAGTCGGCTGTGGTGTCCATCTGGACCCGGAGATCCCCGACGATCCGCACACGCTGTTCCACCGGAACGTGCATCACCTCGCACGCCATGTGCAGAGCGAGCGGCCGACCGTAGGCGGCGACCAGATCGGCTGGGTTGGGCCCTTGGGACATTGTGTCGATGAGGCGGTGGGCATGTGAGGCCACCACCGGTTCGAGTGCGGCTGCTGCGGCGGGAGAGAAGTGTCGTTGCAGGACGCGTCGCACTCTGGTGTGGTCGGGTGGATCGAGGTTGAAGATCCCGCCCGGCACACCGTTGAAGTCGTCCCGTGGCAGCGGCACGGTCCCGCCGAGGGTCAGGTCACGGGAGAAGCGGCGATCGGTGACGATCCGCGTGATATCAGCGTGCCGGGTCGCCAGCCACACCATCTGTCCGGTTGATGTCCGGACTTTTACCAGGGGATGGTCGCGGCGCAGAGACTCGAACAGCGGCGACGGTCCGCCGTGTTCACCGGTCGGGAGGGGGTAGTCGATGGCCGAGTGGCTCGCAGGGCACTGCATGAGGAGCCTCCGGGGTGAGAGTCAGCTGGGCGTAGACCTGTCCCGGACCTGGTGCCAGGGCAGGCACCGCACCGGTGGCGAGGTAGTCGAAGAGCGGGAAGCGCCGGTGGTAGGCGAACACGGTGTGGTCGTGGCTCAGCAGGGCCGCTGCGTCGAGGACGACCGGGGTCTCCGCGAAGACGTAGTCCACATTCGCGTCGACCACCTCGGCCGCGGACCGGCCGCCGGCGGCCGCGGCCAGCGCCAGTTCCGTGGTGGCGCGCACTACCTCCCTGACGTTGGGTTCCGTCTCGTAGGCCTGACGGATCAGGGAGCGCAGTTCGAGGTAGCGAGCGTTCCCGGCGAGGCGCGACCAGACGATGACGTCCCGGTCCGAGTGGGCGTACCCGGCTGTTCTTATAGCCCGTTGGGCGGCGCGGCGCTGCTGGTGGACCTGAGTCATCACCTTGGCCACTGCCTTGCGTGGTGCCATCCCTGCGGAGATGAACCGGCGAGCCGCCTCCGGGCCCGCGAGCAGGACGTAGACGCGGTCGAAGCGGGGTACGGACCAGTGGATCAGGCACCGGATGGTGGCGGACGAGTAGAACGAGTTGAACGGGGAGACCCCCCACATCACCGACTCGCCGCGTTCGATCGGGGTGCCGTCCCCCGCCTCCAACAGAACCCGGCACACTCTAGGACGCCTCGATGACCAGGGCGTGCGGCCGGGCGAGGTAGTTGACCCAGTACTCTCTGCCCTTGTCGGCCACGCCCTGGCCGGTCACCTGCATCTCGTGCCAGGTGACGGTCTCGAAGCCCGCTGCCCGGAGCGCCTGCTCGTAAGTCTGCTTCGTCCACCAGACGGCGTCCACGTGGACAGGGGCGATGCCGGATTCCTTGGGGAACCAGGCGTCCAGGCTGACGGTGCGGCCTTCCTCCGTCGGCCCGACACCGGTCAGGGAGAAGTTGTAGGCGTCGTAGAAGCGGGGGAAGTCCGCTGCGTCGGCGTAGTCGGGGTTCAGGACCGGTGCGATGAACCGGCCGCCCGGCTTCAGGTCGGCCCGCGCGGTGCGGCACATCGCGGTCAGGTCCTCCCGGCTGGTGGCGTAGCACAGCACGTAGACAGCGAGGACGAGGTCGATGTTCCCGGCGATGTCGGCGAACCGTGGATCACACTGGCACTCCTCCCTGAGGTCACGGTGGAGGTAGGTGATGCCGAGCGGGCTCGCGTTCTCGATCTCCCGGGCACGCTCCAGCATCCCGAGGGAGATGTCGGCGCCGATCACCTGCTGGGCGCCCCACTGTTTGAGGTTGCGGCTGTACATTCCCGTGCCGCAGCCGAGGTCGAGGGCGAGCTTTCCGGTGAGGTCGCCGCAGAGTGCGCGGATGGAGGGATGCTCAATGTGGGGGCGGACGGGGAGGTCGCCGGCCGATGCCTCGTAGGCATCTGCTGCCGTATCGAACTGGCTTCCACCTTGGGTGCTCATGCAATTGACCGTAGCTACGGCAGGAACGCCTCGCATAGCCCCGGCAACGTGGTTAACGGATCATTCGGAGCAAACCATGTCACAGGGGTTCACCTCTCCCGTGCGGCACACCTCTCGGCGCCCCCTCGGACAGGTTTGGCGTGGAGAAATGTCCGGTCGCATCGGAGCTCTCCCTGCGTGGTGCGCCTCCGGGAGTCGCCTCCTCGGCGGAGGCCGTCGCGTTTCCTGCTCGCAGAAATGGTCATCTGTGAGAGTTCCGCGGGAGCCCCTGGAGCAGGGCTGATTCATAGTCGGGGCGGTTTGGCGTCTGTGCTGGTCGGGACAGGCTGAGTAGGTCGAGCGGCCGGCTGTGCGGTGCGGAGGAGGCCTCGCGCAGGCCGGCCGGGATGCCGGTGTATCCGGTGCCTCGCAGGGTGTCGATGGCGGGGTTGCGCAGGGTAGTCATGTTCTCGGGGCTGTGGCTGGTGCGGCGAGAGGAGCTCAAGTGGATGCTGGAGGTCAGCAGACAACCTTCGTGTCGGCCGTACACATGACGAACCGGGAAGGGCCGCGGACGGGGGACCCGCGGCGCTTCCCGGCAACCACCCCATGATCGACGCGGGGCCGGGGCCGGACAGGGCCAAACGGCCCCTTCCCTCCGCACGGCGGGTCGGGGGAGCGGTGCCCGGCCGGCGCTCGCACCTCGATGCCCTGGTGCCCGTGGGACCTGTACGAGATGCTGGGTTGGGCACGGGGGCCGTGTCGGCACGGGTGCCGAGGATGCGGTTGGACGAGTTGCTGGACGAGCTCCAGGCGCGGATCGACGCCGTACGCGGAACCCGGGACCGGGTGCACAGCCTGCTCGAGGCGGTCGTGGCCGTCGGGCGCGAACTGGAACTGGCGCAGGTCCTGCGACGCATCGTGGAGGCGGCGGCCCTCCTCGTGGATGCCGAGTACGGCGCCTTGGGGGCCATCGCCCCGACGGTCGCAAGCTCTCACAGTTCCTCACGGTGGGGCTCGCCGAGGACGAGGTCGCCGCGATCGGCCCCTACCCTGCGGGCCACGGACTGCTGGGCGAGATCATCCGCCACCCCGAGTCGCTGCGGCTGAGCGACCTCGGCACGCACTCCTCCTCCCACGGCTTCCCGGCCCACCATCCGCCGATGCGGACCTTCCTCGGTGCACCGATCCTGGTGCGCCAGGAGGTGTTCGGCAATCTCTACCTGACCGAGAAGCGCGGCGGAGCGGACTTCGACGCCGAGGACGAGGCCGTGATCACGACGCTGTCCGTCGCGGCGGGCGTGGCCATCGACAACGCTCGGCTGTACGAGGCCGCGCAGCGCCAGCAGCGCTGGCTCAGGGCCAACGCGGAGATCACCGAGAGCCTGCTGGCCGGCAGGTCCCGGGCCGAGGTGCTGGCGCTGATCGCCCGCCGGGCGCAGGAGATCACCGGGTCCGAGATCGCGGACATCGCCGGGCCCGTCCCCGGCACCGACAGCCTGGTCGTCGAGTTCTCCCTGCGAGGGGACCGAGAGACCCGGCAAGGGCTGGTCGTCCCGTTGGAGGGGACGCTTTCCGGAGCGGCGTACGTCCTGGCACGGCCCGTCGCCGCGGCCGCGCCGTCGGACGACGAACCGTACGCGTCCGACGCGCAGGTGGCGGGCGGACTCGGGCCCGCCGTGGTCGTCCCGATGGGGACCGAGGGCCTGGACAGCTGGGGGGTCATGCTGCTCGCACGCTTCCCGGGAGAGCCCGCCTTCACCGAGGACGAGCTGGAACCCCTCCTGGCGTACGCGGGGCAGGCGGCGCTCGCCCTAGGCCGTGTTTTAGATCGGGGTTCCGGTTCACGCCTCGCGCCGTGATGATCATGGTGTGGGGCGTGGGGATCTTTCTGATGAGCAGTGGTCGGTGCTGGAGTCGTTGCTGCCTGCGGCGGGTGTGAGCCGCAGGTCGGGGAACCGGCGGCGGTTGGTCAATGGAGTTCGGTGGCGGGTTCGGACGGGTGTTCCGTGGCGTGATCTGCCGCACGAGTACGGGCCCTGGCAGACGGTTTACGGGCTCTTTCGCCGTTGGCAGCGCGAGGGTGTGTGGGCCCGGATTCTCACCCTGTTGCAGGCGAGGGCTGATGCGGCCGGGCTCATCACCTGGGAGGTGAACGTCGACTCCACGGTCTGCAGAGCCCATCAGCATGCTGCTGGTGCCCGCCGGGACGGGTCCGGGCAGAAGGAGCCGCCCGGCGGTCTCGGGGTCGAGCCGGAGGATCACGGGCTGGGCCGGTCGCGGGGCGGGTTCTCCACGAAGATCCATCTGGCGTGCGAGCAGGGGCAGAAGCCGTTGTCGTTGCTGGTCACGGCGGGGCAGCGGGGTGACAGTCCGCAGTTCGAGCCGGTCCTCGAAGCGATCCGGGTGCCCAAGGTCGGCGGTGGCCGTCCCAGGCGCAAGCCGCTGCGGGTACGTGGTGACAAGGCGTACTCCTCGCGCGCCAACCGTGCCTACCTGCGCAGACGCGGGATCCGCTGCACCATCGCCGAGCCGGCCGACCAGGTCCGCAACCGCAAGCGCCGTGGCCGCGCCGGTGGCCGACCGCCGGCCTTCGACCGGGAGGACTACAAGGCCCGCCACGCGGTCGAGTGCGGGATCAGCCGCCTCAAGCAGCACCGGGCGGTCGCGACCCGGTATGACAAGCTCGCCGTCCGGTTCGAGGCGACGGTCCAGATAGCGGCGATCCACCAGTGGCTGTGACCAGCGGTCGCCCGCACGGTCATGCCATCCTGATCACGGCATTGGGCAGCACACGCATGGGGAGGGTTCAGTGACCGCCAGGTACTACTGCGCCGACAGCGAGAACGGCGATCACGTCGACGACCCGTCCGAGGACGCCCTGTTCATGCTGATCGGCGACCTCAACGACTTCGACAACACCTTCGTCGTCATCCAGCCCGACCAAGACGACCCCGCCTGGTTCGCCTCAGTCGCCGTCCTGGACGAGGGCGGATACGAGATCGTCCGCCGCGACACCACCCGCCGCGAACACGACGTGACCGTCGAGACCAGCAACGACCGCATCGCGGGCGACCTCACCAAGTGGCTGGCCGCCCGCGCTTCCTAAAACACGGCCTAGTCGCCCCAGACGGGTTCTCGGCGCCCTGCAGGCGTTCTACGCAGGCTCAGTCTGCCGGCACACCGTGCCGTTCAAGGCCGGGGCGTAACCTGCGCGGCACAACATGATACCGGTACCAGAGTTGCCGACGCGTGTGCACACGGAGTTCGGCACCAGGCCACGCTGCCCGATAAGGTTGCACGGGCAGCCCAACGGGACGAGTGCCGTCGGTGTGCGCGGAGGCGGGCAGGGCAGAGCTGTCGGGGCGGCTGCAGCCGCGTATACGGGTCCGCTGCAGGCCAGGGCGGCCGTGGCGGCGAGCAGAGCGGCACGAGCGAGCAGACGTGACATGGGAACTCCTACCTCAAAGGGCGGCACAACCAGCGCGATCAGGGTGTTTTGTGCAGATTTATCGCAGGCCCCTGGAGCAAGCGCTTCGTTCCTCGCCGTGGCGGACGACTTTTACCACGGTGGCAGCAGCGCCTGGTTGGCATCTCGGCACTGCCACACTGCAAGAGCGGGTCAGAAGCCATGGAGAGTCATGTCGTTGCTGCGGTTACGGGTTCCGTGCTTCGGCGGGTGTGGGAGTCGTGGCGGGCGCTGCCCGGCCGGGCGTTGGCCGTGACCACCAGGTCGCCCAACCGGCCAGTTGCGTGAACGCGGGGACCAGGACGCCCCGTACGACGGTGGCGTCGATGAGGACGATGGCCGTCATCGTCGCGCCCAGCACCACCAGGAGGCTGGTCCGGGCGAGCATCAGCGCGCCCATGCTTGCGGCGACCAGCAGTGCCGCGGTGGCGAACAGGCGGCCCGTGTACTCGATGAGCTACTGGCACTCGGGCGGCGCCCGCGGCGTCGTGCCGGCCCGGGCCGGGGCCTACTGGAGAAGGCCAGCGTGCCTCCACCAGTGCCTTTCCGTCGATGTGATCATGCCGATGTCTGTGAGGAAGGGAACGACCTTGGCTCCGCTCCACAGCAGCGTCTCTCGGAAGTGTGGGTTGGCGCGTACCTGGCTGCGGGCGGCGCGTGGGTCCAGGCCCATGTCGCGATAGACGTGGGTGTTGACCAGGAGCCTGGTGGCTGCCATGGCGCGCACACCCATCCGTTGCCGTTGAACGGCAAGGCGTGCGGGTGAGGTGCGTCTGACCGCGTCCCGCATGGCGGAACGCGCGAAGGTGATATGCCGGGCTTCTTCGGCGACGTGGATTTGACATACCTGGCGGACGAGTGGGTGGACCCGTTCGTCGCGGGCCGCCTCACGTTGGAAGCGGTCGAGGACTTCTTCGAAGATCAGCGGTGTGGCGAATGTGAGGTCGTCGCGGGACGGCAGGAAGCACGCCGCTGCCCGGTGGAGTGCCGCTGGGGGGCGGTAGTCGGGGCAGTCGAGCCGGTCCAGGAGTTTGCTGAACATGGCGGAGTGCCGGGCCTCTTCGGAGATTTCGGTCAGTGCGTATTGGGTGCGGGGGTCCTTGGGGTCGCGTCGGGTGAGGTGCCGAGCGAAGGTCTCCATCAAAAGGAGCTCGGACCACAGAGCCAAGCCCATCATGCTGGCGAGTTCACGGCGGGACGTCTCCCGGCGCTGTTTGTCGTTCATGCGCTGCCACAGTGGTGTTCCGAAGAGCGACAGGCGCTCGGGCACGCAGTACCAGGCATCATCCGGGGCGGTCGTGTCCCATGTGACGGAAGTCTGGGAGTCGGGCGGTGGAGATGCCTGCAGCAGCCGCCGGGCGACGTCGTGGGATGTGCCTTCGGGCGGCGCCGTTGTCGGGCGGGTGTCCATGGTCTACTCCCGTGTTCACGCGCTGCTGAGGACCCTTCCGGGGAGCACTCTGGTGCGGGCGTTCGCGGTGCTGACGGCCAACACAACGGTTGGCGCCTGGATTCACTCGCCCAGGTGTAGGGAAGGCAAGCAGGGCTCGCTGCTTTGGGGTCGGGTCCCGGGTAGCTGTTGTTCGGAAGTCGGGTTGCTGGCCTTTGCCGGACCGCTCATGGACATGAGTGGGGGCCGTTCGGGTGAACCGGTCTGGGCGCACGATCTGAGCGCCGCGCGAATCCCACGGAGTGCGATGCAGCCCGATATGTTTCCAGTGTGAACGCGCCCCGGTTCAGTCGTCTGGCAGGAGTTTCCGCTTATCTTCCCGAGAAGCGGATCTCGACAACCGACCTTGAGGAGGAAATCGCCCGGAAAAGCCCGGGCTTCGCCGTTCCTGCTGGATCGATTGAGAGTGTGACCGGCGTGGAACACCGGTACATCAGTCCGCCGGATGAGTGTCCGTCAGACCTTGCGGTCGCCGCCGCCCAGAAGCTTCTTGCCGAAACCGGGCAGAGCATTCAGGACGCAGATCTCATCATCTTCGCCGCGACCTCGTTGGATGTCCTCGAGCCTGCGACCGCGCACATTGTGGCGTCCAAGCTCGGCGCACAGTGCCCGGTATTCGACGTGAAGAACGCCTGCAACAGTTTCCTCAACGGCCTCGAGGTCGCCGATGCGCTGATCCGGACGGGTGCGTATGAACGCATCCTGTTGTGCTGTGGTGAGACCTGGCAGAAGACCAGACGCCTGTGCGTCGCGACGCCCAGAGAGTTCGCGCACGCCATGGTCAGCTACACCATGTCGGATGCCGGGGCGGCGATGTGGATCGAAGCCGCCGCCGAACCAGGCATCCTCGGCGCGCGCTTCTTCGCGCAGTCCAAGGCTTGGGGCGCCACCGTCATCCCTATTCCCTCCGCGCCGGAGTGGGAATGGACCAACAGCTTGGAAGCCATGATGCGAGCGGGTCGCTCTCTTGCCATCGACAGGAGGGTCGTGGAGCCTGCTATCGGGATGTCATTCGACGATGTCGCCCGATTTTTCATGCACCTTCCGACGCAGCGCTGGACCGACCGGATCCTGGCATCGCTTGATATTCCCGCCTCACGGGTGTCCACCACGATCCAAACCCACGGAAACACTGCGGCCGCCACCCTGCCCATGCAACTCGCCTTGGAGGTCGAGGCTGGGCGTCTGCATCCCGGTGACCCGGTGGTGCTCCTGGGCATGGCGAGCGGGGTCAGCCTCGGTACTCTCGCCCTTCGCCTCTAACACCCACCGTCACCCTCCGTGGCTCCGGCCACCTGCCCTGTTTGGAAGAACGTCACCATGGCCCCGTATGCGAACGGCTTCGAGACGATCCGCGACCTCTTGTCCACGCACTTCGACGATGTCGATACCACCATGCTGACTCCGCACGTTACCTTCGAAAGCCTCGGGCTGGATTCCTTGGGCCTGATGGAAATGCTGGTGGTAGTCCATCAAAGGCTGGGCGTGACGCTTTCCGAACTCGGCGTAGACCTCAGCTCGGCTCTGACCGTCGGGGATGTCGCCGCTGCCCTCGACCGACACATCCACTCCGCCCAGGGTTCGACTGAGCCCGACGGAGCGGCCGTATGAGAGCCACTGCGCTGAGGGTCACCGCACCAGATATGAAGCTTTCGAGGCAACTGACCCGTACGCCCAGCGTATGGGACGGCTCAGGCTCGGACGCCGGTATGGGCCGTGATCGTCTTTGCCGGCATCGCGGCGGACTTCTTGAGGCAATCACCGTCCTTTCGGCTCGGCCATTCGCCCCCCCACGTCAGGGTGCCGAGCATGCGCGCTGACGCCATCGCGGTGACCGGCATCGGTCTCGTCACGCCGGCCGGACTCACCGTCCAGGACAACTGGTCTGCGCTGTGCCAGGGGCGGTCATTGGCCACTCGGGATCCGCGTCTGTCCGGGCTGCCCAGCGACTTCTCCTGCCAGGTCCCGGCCTTCGACGCCGCCGCAATGTTCGGCCGTTCTCGTGCCAGGCGACTGGATCGCTTCGGTCACTTCGCTCTGATCGCGGCCCGCGCAGCGGTCATGGACAGCCAACTGGACTCGCGGACGTGGAATGGTGAACGCGTCGGCGTCGTCCTGGGTACCGCCTCCAACAGCATGCAGAACTACAACGGCGAGTTCTCCCAACTCCTTGACGGCCATCCCTCCCGGGTGTCACCCCTGGCGTTGCCCCGCAGCCTGCCGGACACGGCATCAGGAGAAGTCGCCCTTGACCTCGGCGCCAAAGGGCCGTCCTTCGCTACTGCCGCCGCCTGCGCCTCAGACCGCGTTTGAGATCTCCCGTAGCCTGCTTCCAGTGGAGCGTGAGGAGGGGAAGTGGGTTACTGGCGTGGGCCTTGCTCTCAGCGGGGGC
>NZ_JBHYMC010000033.1:0-70885 GCF_042742535.1 Streptomyces sp. NPDC058880 | reverse complement strand
TATCCGGGCCGCCCCGGCACACAGCACGGGGCCGAACGCGCCGGGTTCCCCGCGGGTGCGGCCCCGTGCCCGTTCCCGGCGGTTCCGGCGGCCGCCGCCGCGACCGCCGGGAACGGGCACCGCGCTACTGAGCCCCGGGGCGCACCAGACCGCTCTCGTACGCGTACACCGCCGCCTGCACCCGGTCGCGCAGCCCCAGCTTCGTCAGGACGTGCCCCACGTGCGTCTTGACCGTCGTCTCGCTCACGAACAGGTCCGCGGCGATCTCCGCGTTCGACAGGCCCCGCGCCACCAGCTTCAGCACCTCCAGCTCGCGCTCGGTCAGCGTCCCCAGAGTGTCCGGGACGCGGTCCTCGCCCGACGGCAGGTGCCCCGCGTACTTGTCCAGCAGCCGCCGCGTGATGCTCGGCGCGAGCATCGCCTCGCCCGCCGCCACCACCCGGATCGCCTGCACCAGCTCGCCCGCCGGCGCGTCCTTCAGCAGGAACCCGCTCGCCCCCGCCCGCAGCGCCTCCACCACGTACTCGTCCAGATCGAACGTGGTCAGCACCAGCACCTTCGCCGGACCGTCCCGGCCCGGACCAGTGATCCGGCGCGTCGCCTCGACCCCGTCCATCCGCGGCATCCGGATGTCCATCAGCACCACGTCCGGCTGCAGCGCCCGCACCTGGTCCAGCGCCTGCAGGCCGTCCCCGGCCTCGCCGACCACCGCCAGGTCCTGCTCCGCCTCCAGGATCATCCGGAAACCGGTGCGCAACAGTGGCTGGTCGTCGACCAGCAGAACGCGGATGGCCACGGGCGATACCTCGTATTCGTCGGACGGCTTCGGCGGGCACGCCCATTCTGCCCTGACCCGACGATCAAGGAATCCCGCCCCCGGCCGGGCCGCCCCGGCCCCGGAGCCCGGCGGCCGGACCGGGCGCGCCGGCCCTGCGGTACACGGCACCGCGGTGCCCGGCCCTGCGGTGCCCGGCCTAACTCTCCGGAGCCCCGGCCGGCCGCGGCACGACCGGCAGCGGGTACACCGGGGGAGTGCCGCCGAACTCCGGACACGACGCCTGGTGGTCGCACCAGCCGCACAGCTTGGTCGGCCGCGGCCGCCACTCACCCGTCAGCGTCGCCTCCCGGATGGCTTCCCACAGCGCCAGCAGCTTGCGCTCCACCCGCTCCAGGTCCGCCACCACCGGGTCGTACGTCAGCACGTCCCCGCTGCCCAGGTACACCAGCTGCAGCCGCCGCGGCACGACCCGCTTCAGCCGCCACACCACCAGCGCGTAGAACTTCATCTGGAACAGCGCACCCTCGGCGTACTCCGGCCGCGGCGCCTTCCCCGTCTTGTAGTCGACGATCCGCACCTCACCCGTCGGCGCCACGTCCACCCGGTCGATGATCCCGCGCAGCCGCAGCCCCGACTCCAGCTCCGTCTCCACGAAGAACTCCCGCTCCACCGGCTCCAGCCGCGTCGGGTCCTCCAGCGTGAACCAGCGCTCGACCAGCGCCTCCGCCTCCGTCAGCCACCGCGTCAGTGCCGCCCCCTCATCGCCCTCCGGGAACAGCTCGGCCAGCTCCGGCCGCGAGCGGAGCAGCCGGTCCCACTGCCCCGGGACCAGCTCCTTCGCCCGTGGCGCCGTCCGCTCCTGCGCGGGATGATCGAAGAGCCGCTCCAGCACCGCGTGCACCAGCGTGCCCCGGGTGGCCGCCGCGCTCGGCTTCTCCGGCAGCTTGTCGATCACCCGGAACCGGTACAGCAGCGGGCACTGCATGAAATCGCTCGCCCGGGAAGGAGAGAGCGAAGAGGGTGCCGCAGCACTGGGGCTCGCGGCTTCGGCCGCGCCAGGCACGGCACCGGGGCTCGTCGTCATGCACAAAACCCTACGACCCGCCACGGACAGCACGCGCATACCATCGACGCCGGGCCCCCTCGCACTGCATGATCGGAGCATCACCGGGCACCGCGCACACCGTGCCGAACGCGACCAGAACCACACATGAACCCCCAGCACCGAACGAAGGACAGACGTGGCAGACACCGACCAGACCGGCGGGCGCGATGACCGGCGCCCGGGACCGGGCGGCGGACTCCTCATGGGCCGCCCCTTCGGCGTGCCCGTCTACGTCTCTCCCAGCTGGTTCCTCGTCGCCGCCCTCATCACCTGGGTCTTCGGGGACCAGCTCGACCGCGTCCTGCCCGACCTCGGACCCGTCCGCTACCTGGTCTCCCTCTTCTTCGCGGTCGCCTTCTACGCCTCGGTCCTCGTCCACGAACTCGCGCACACCGTCGCCGCCCTCCGCTTCAAACTCCCCGTACGCCGCATCCAGCTCCAGTTCTTCGGAGGCGTCTCGGAGATCGAGAAGGAGTCCGAGACCCCCGGCCGCGAGTTCGTCCTCGCTTCCGTCGGCCCGCTGCTCTCCCTCCTCCTCGCCGGCGGCTTCTACCTCGGCATGAAGGCCGTCGACCCCGCGACCGTCCCCGGCGTACTCCTCGCCGGCCTGATGATCTCCAACCTGCTCGTCGCGGCCTTCAACCTGCTCCCCGGCCTGCCCCTCGACGGCGGCCGCATGCTCCGCGCCGTCATCTGGGGCATCACCGGCAAACCCATGGCCGGCACCATCGCCGCCGCCTGGGTCGGCCGCGCCCTCGCCGTCGCCGTCCTGCTCGGCCTGCCCCTGCTCACCCACACCGGACTCCTCGGCAACCGCACCGAGGAGATCGGCGGCATGGACACCGTCATGGACGCCCTCCTCGCCGCCATCCTGGCCGCCATCATCTGGACCGGAGCCGGCAACAGCCTGCGCATGGCCCGGCTGCGCGAACACCTCCCCGAGCTGCGCGCCCGCAGCCTCACCCGGCGCGCCATCCCCGTCGAGAGCGCCACGCCCCTCTCCGAAGCCCTCCGCCGCGCGAACGAGGCCGGAGCCCGCGCCCTCGTCGTCGTCGACGGTCATGGAGACGCCACCGCCATCGTCCGCGAGAGCGCCATCGCCTCCGTACCCGAACACCGCCGCCCCTGGGTCGCCGTCAGCACCCTCGCCCAGGACCTCACCGACGGCATGAAGGTTTCCGCGGAACTCACCGGCGAAGAACTCCTCGACCACCTCCGCGCCGCCCCCGCCACCGAATACCTCGTCCTCGAACCCGACGGCGCCATCTACGGCGTCCTGTCCACCCTCGACGTCGAGAAGGCCTTCGTGAAGGCCATGGCACGGCCCCGGTCCTGAAGCCAATACACTGGTCACATGTCCGAACCGACCGGTGCCGCCCGCCGACGCGGGCCCTTCAAGGTCGGGGACCAGGTTCAGCTCACCGACCCCAAGGGCCGCCACTACACGTTCACGCTCGAAGCCGGGAAGAACTTCCACACCCACAAGGGTTCCTTCCCCCACGACGAGCTGATCGGTGCTCCCGAAGGCAGTGTTGTCCGTACCACGGGGAACGTCGCGTACCTCGCGCTGCGCCCCCTGCTCCCCGACTACGTCCTGTCCATGCCCCGCGGCGCCGCCGTGGTCTACCCCAAGGACGCAGGCCAGATCCTGGCCTTCGCCGACATCTTCCCCGGCGCACGCGTCGTGGAGGCGGGCGTGGGATCCGGCTCCCTGAGCAGCTTCCTGCTGCGCGCCATCGGCGACCAGGGCATGCTCCACAGCTACGAGCGCCGTGCGGACTTCGCCGAGATCGCCACCGCCAACGTGGAACGCTACTTCGGCGGACCCCACCCGGCCTGGCAGCTCACCGTCGGCGACCTCCAGGACAACCTGTCCGACACCGACGTCGACCGCGTCATCCTGGACATGCTGGCCCCCTGGGAGTGCCTGGAGGCCGTCTCCAAGGCCCTCGTCCCCGGCGGCATCCTCTGCTGTTACGTGGCCACCACCACCCAGCTGTCCAAGACCGTCGAGTCCATCCGCGAGATCGGCTGCTTCGCCGAGCCGCAGCCGTGGGAGTCGATGATCCGCAACTGGCACGTCGAAGGCCTCGCGGTCCGCCCGGACCACCGCATGATCGGCCACACCGGCTTCCTCGTCACCGCCCGCCGCCTCGCGGACGGCGTCGAGCCCCCCATGCGCCGCCGCCGCCCCGCCAAGGGCGCCTACGGCGAGGACTACGAAGGTCCCGGCAGCGACCGCTCCGCGTAGGGTCCCTCCACCCCCGCGGCAGCCCCAACACGACGGCGCTGCGGCGCAGTTCCCCCGGCACAGGGGGAACTGCGCCGCAGCGCCTTTTCGTTGTCTCCGCGTCGCCTTCGTACCGACCCGGACCCTGCCGTTCCACCCCCGTGTGAGGTGTGGCACGATGCTGGCTCCCCGTCACCCTTCGCACAGGAGACACCCCGCGTGCTGCACACCCCCGCCACGCTGGCAACCCCGGACCCCCTGGCCCACACCCGGACCAGGCTCCTCCACTGGCTCACCACGGCCACCGCCATGGCCGCCGTCATAGCCGCAGCGGGACTCGTACAGCCGGCCACGGGCAGCCCGGCGGCCGGGCGGGAGCCCGCTGGGGAGGGCCCGCAGGCCGTCGCCCCCGACGCCGCGGCCGTCACCTACCCCCTCGACTGTAAGGGCACGTCGCAGACCGTCACCGCCACCGCCCAGGGCGACCTCGACGGCGACGGCCGCCCCGAGACCGTGGCGGCCGTCCGCTGCGACGCGGGCTCCGGCACCCCGCCGCACGCGATCTACGTACTCACCCAGGGGCCGGCCGAGGGCTCCCGCCCCCGGGTCGTGGCCACCCTCCTGGACACCCCCCAGCGCCGGACCGCCACGGAACTGACCGTGCGCGACCGGACCGTCACCGCGCGCCTCCTCGGCTACTCGGGCCCCGAGGTCCCGCGCTGCTGCCCCGACAAGAAGCAGCTCGCCAAGTGGCGCTGGAGCGACGGAAAATTCCGCCAGGAGCTGACGGACTCGGCCGCCAGGAGTGTTTGAAACATCACTCCGCGTCCGGGCCGAAGACCTCCACCCCGTCCGAAACGCGCCTTACGTGGATGCAGTCACCCGGGCATTCCTTCGCCGAGTCGACCACGTCCTGGAGGAGCGGCAGCGGCACCGGCGTGGTCGCCCCCGCCTCCTGCAGCAGCTCGTCGTCCGCGCTCTTCACGTACGCCAGACCGTCGATGTCCAGCTCGAACACCTCGGGCGCGTACTGCGCGCAGATGCCGTCCCCGGTGCAGAGGTCCTGGTCGATCCAGACCTCGAGCGGCTCGCCGGTCCCGCTGGCGCCGCCCGTCGGAGCGTCCTGCTGCACGGTCATATCTCCTGCCGTTTCCTGCGGTGAGTGATCCATCCCGGTCACGACCCGCAACAAGTCGCGCGGGCCCTGACGGGTGTTGAACACTTCGACCTTACAACCGGCGGCTTCCCGAGTTTGATGGGTGGGTATTTCCTTGGCGTGAGGGAGTACGCAAGGGTGAAGATCGGACACACCTCTATCGTCTTTGTGATCTAGGGGTTTCAATCACCACCAGCCCAGGTAGGGTCAGGAAGCGTCCAGCTCCCCTTGGAGGAGGTGAGGACCGTGGCAGCCCACGACGACGACATCAACCGCGGCATCCGGCCCGCGCGAGGGTCCGAGGACCCCGCCGGCCAGGTTGCCTATCTCGAGCAGGAAATCGCCGTCCTGCGACGTAAGCTCGCCGACTCTCCGCGACACACGAGGATTCTCGAAGAGCGGATCGTCGAGCTCCAGACAAATCTGGCCGGCGTCTCCGCACAGAACGAACGGCTGGCGAATACCCTCCGTGAGGCCCGGGACCAGATCGTGGCCCTCAAGGAGGAGGTCGACCGGCTCGCACAGCCGCCGGCAGGCTTCGGTGTGTTCCTCCAGGCGAACGAGGACGGCACCGTCGACATCTTCACCGGAGGCCGGAAGCTCCGTGTGAACGTGAGCCCCAGCGTCGACCCGGAAGACCTCCGGCGCGGCCAGGAGGTCATGCTCAACGAGGCCCTCAACGTGGTCGAGGCCATGGAATTCGAGCGGGCCGGGGACATCGTCACCCTCAAGGAGATCCTCGAGGACGGCGAGCGCGCCCTGGTGGTGGGGCACACCGACGAGGAACGGGTGGTGAGGCTCGCCGAGCCGCTCCTGGACATCACCATCCGCCCCGGCGACGCCCTCCTGCTCGAACCCCGCTCCGGCTACGTCTACGAGGTGGTCCCCAAGAGCGAGGTCGAGGACCTGGTCCTCGAAGAGGTGCCCGACATCGACTACGACAAGATCGGCGGCCTGGGCGACCAGATCGAGCTGATCCGCGACGCGGTCGAGCTCCCGTACCTCTACCCCGACCTGTTCAAGGAACACGAACTGCGGCCCCCGAAGGGCATCCTGCTCTACGGCCCGCCCGGCTGCGGCAAGACGCTCATCGCCAAGGCCGTCGCCAACTCCCTTGCCAAGAAGGTCGCCGAGGTGACCGGACAGGCCCAGGGGAAGTCGTACTTCCTGAACATCAAGGGCCCCGAGCTCCTCAACAAGTACGTCGGCGAGACCGAGCGGCACATCCGCCTGGTCTTCCAGCGGGCCCGTGAGAAGGCCAGCGAGGGAACCCCCGTCATCGTCTTCTTCGACGAGATGGAATCCCTCTTCCGCACCCGCGGATCCGGTGTCAGCTCGGACGTCGAGAACACCATCGTCCCGCAGCTCCTCGCCGAGATCGACGGCGTGGAGGGCCTGGAGAACGTCATCGTCATCGGCGCCTCCAACCGCGAGGACATGATCGACCCGGCGATCCTGCGCCCCGGCCGGCTGGACGTGAAGATCAAGATCGAGCGTCCGGACGCCGAGGCGGCGAAGGACATCTTCGCGAAGTACCTCAAGGCCTCGCTGCCCCTGCACACGGACGACCTGTCCGAACACCAGGGTTCCACGGCCGGCACCGTCCACAGCATGATTCAGACCGTCGTCGAGCAGATGTACGCCGAAACCGAGGAGAACCGCTTCCTCGAGGTCACGTACGCCAACGGCGACAAGGAAGTCCTCTACTTCAAGGACTTCAACTCGGGCGCGATGATCCAGAACATCGTCGACCGAGCCAAGAAGATGGCCATCAAGGCCTTCCTCGAACACAACCAGAAGGGCCTGCGGGTCTCCCACCTCCTCCAGGCCTGCGTGGACGAGTTCAAGGAGAACGAGGACCTTCCCAACACCACCAACCCGGACGACTGGGCCCGGATCTCCGGCAAGAAGGGTGAGCGGATCGTATTCATCCGTACCCTCGTCACCGGAAAGCAGGGCGCGGACACCGGACGCTCCATCGACACGGTGGCGAACACCGGTCAGTACCTCTGACCCGGAGCGGCTGCGGATGCCCTCCCGGGGCGTCCGCAGCCGACTGCTTTACCGACCGCTTTACCGGCCGTATTCCAGCCGGTGACAGGGCAGATTCAATGACGGAAATGATCTCCCCACGAGCGCGCAGTGGTTCTAGGCTCTTCCATACCGCCGGTCGCGCAGTGCGGGGACGGGCACCGCACAGTCACACGCACCGGAGCACCAGCGGTACTTGAGCGCCGCCCCCGTCAGGGGCGCCGCCGGGCAAGGAGGGCCGCATGACCGTACGGCGAGTAATGGGGATCGAGACGGAGTACGGGATCTCCGTCCCCGGTCACCCGAACGCCAATGCCATGCTCACCTCGTCCCAGATCGTCAACGCCTACGCGGCGGCGATGCACCGGGCGCGGCGCGCCCGCTGGGACTTCGAGGAGGAGAACCCGCTGCGGGACGCCCGCGGCTTCGACCTCGCCCGCGAGGCCGCCGACAGCAGCCAGCTGACCGACGAGGACATCGGCCTCGCCAACGTCATCCTGACGAACGGCGCACGTCTTTACGTCGACCACGCGCACCCCGAGTACAGCTCCCCGGAGATCACCAACCCGCTGGACGCCGTGCTCTGGGACAAGGCCGGCGAGCGGATCATGGCCGAGGCCGCCGTACGGGCCGCCCAGCTGCCCGGGGCCCAGCCGATCCACCTCTACAAGAACAACACCGACAACAAGGGCGCCTCCTACGGCACGCACGAGAACTACCTGATGAAGCGGGAGACCCCCTTCTCGGAGATCGTGCGCCACCTGACCCCCTTCTTCGTCTCGCGCCAGGTCGTGACCGGGGCGGGACGCGTGGGCATCGGCCAGGACGGCCGCGAGCACGGCTTCCAGATCAGCCAGCGTGCGGACTACTTCGAGGTCGAGGTCGGCCTGGAGACCACCCTGAAGCGGCCCATCATCAACACCCGGGACGAGCCGCACTCCGACGCCGAGAAGTACCGCCGGCTCCACGTGATCATCGGCGACGCGAACCTCTCGGAGATCTCCACCTACCTCAAGCTGGGCACCACGGCGCTCGTCCTGTCCATGATCGAGGACGGGTTCATCGGCGTCGACCTGGCCGTCGACCAGCCCGTACGCACCCTCCACCACGTCTCCCACGACCCCGGACTGAAGTACCTGATCACGCTGCGCAGCGGCCGGACACTGACCGCCGTGCAGCTCCAGATGGAGTACTTCGAGCTGGCCAGGAAGTACGTGGACGAGCGTTTCGGCTCGGACGCGGACGAGCAGACCAAGGATGTCCTCGCCCGCTGGGAGGACGTGCTGGGCCGGCTGGAGAGCGACCCCATGAGCCTGTCGGGGGAGCTGGACTGGATCGCCAAGCGGGAGATCCTGGAGGGCTACCGGCGCCGGGACGGTCTCGACTGGGACGCGGCGCGGCTGCACCTGGTGGACCTCCAGTACTCGGACGTACGGCCCGAGAAGGGCCTCTACAACCGCCTGGTGGCCCGCGGCAAGATGAAGCGGCTGGTGGACGAGTCCGCGGTGGAGCGGGCTCAGAGCAAGCCTCCGGAGGACACCCGGGCCTACTTCCGCGGCCGCTGCCTGGAGCAGTACGCGGACGACGTGGCCGCGGCCTCGTGGGACTCGGTGATCTTCGATCTCCCGGGCCGGGACTCGCTCCAGCGGGTCCCGACGCTGGAACCCCTGCGGGGGACCCGCAAGCACGTCAAGGAGCTCCTGGACCGCTGCCGCACGGCGGAGGACCTGGTCCGGGTGCTTTCGGGGCAGTGAGCGCGGCTGAAAGGCCGCCGGTCCGGGAATCATGAGGAGAACCGGACGTTGTGAAAGTACGAGGACGAATGCCGGGCCCTCCCTATAGGGTCCGACATAGGGTCTGATCTTGAGAGATCCCGAATCCCGGGGTCTCTCGACATGAGCGTGCGAACCGAGCGGGGTGAGGTAGACATGGCGACCAAGGACACCGGCGGCGGACAGCAGAAGGCGACGCGCTCGACCGAGGAGGTCGAGGAGGCCGCGGTCGAAGAATCGACCGACCTCAAGGAGCGCCAGGAAAAGCTCTCCGACGACGTCGACTCCGTACTTGACGAGATTGACGATGTACTCGAGGAAAACGCGGAGGACTTCGTTCGGAGCTTCGTACAAAAAGGCGGCGAGTGACCTTCGAATCTAAGGTGGGTCCGCCAGTGTGTGCTCCATGCCTCATGGAACGAAGTGGTGTCGTGGCTGCGCCCGCGACCTGCCACTGAGCGGATTCGCTTCGGATCGGAATCGAAGCGATGGGCTCCAGCCCAGATGTCGTGAATGCGTGGCGGCGTACAGTGCGGAGCACTACAGGCGCCGCCAGGCAGCCAAGGGTAAATCCGTCAGGGAGCACGTGGAGGTGCCGGCGGGGCACAAGCTGTGCCGACTGTGCGGTGAGATCAAGCCGCACAGCGAATGGCACAAGAACGCAAGTGCTTCTGACGGGTTATCCACTCGATGCAAGGCGTGCCGGACCGCCCTGGGGCGGGCGGACCATCTCAAGCGCTCATATGGCATGACCGAGGCCGATCGGGACGAGATGGTCGCCGCTCAGGGCGGGCTCTGCTGCATCTGTCTCAAGGCTCCGGCCGTACATGTGGATCATTGCCACAAGACGGGTAGGGTCCGAGGCGTACTGTGCTTCAACTGCAACACGGCCATCGGCAAGTTGGGTGACGACCCCGACGCAGCCCGTCGGGTCGTCTCATACTTGGAGGGACACGCGTGGAAGCCAACAATCGTGGCACAGGGCGTCTACCGGCAGCCTTCCTGACGCCGGGGTCGTCGTCCTTCATGGACTTCCTGGGCGCGCACTCGCCCGAGATGCTGCCCGGCAACCGCAAGCTGCCGGAGGGTGTCGTCGAGGCGCCGCACGGGACGACCATCGTGGCCGCCACCTTCCCCGGCGGGGTCGTGCTCGCCGGCGACCGGCGGGCGACCATGGGGAACATGATCGCGCAGCGGGACATCGAGAAGGTGTTCCCGGCCGACGAGTACTCCGCTGTCGGCATCGCCGGTACGGCCGGCCTGGCCGTGGAGATGGTCAAGCTGTTCCAGTTGGAGCTGGAGCACTTCGAGAAGGTGGAGGGGACGACCCTCTCCCTGGAGGGCAAGGCCAACCGGCTCTCCACCATGATCCGGAGCAACCTCGGCATGGCCATGCAGGGCCTGGCCGTGGTGCCCCTCTTCGCCGGCTACGACGAGGCCAAGGAGAAGGGCCGGATCTTCTCCTACGACGTCACCGGCGGCCGTTCCGAGGAGCACGGCTACGCGGCGACCGGGTCCGGTTCGATCTTCGCGCGGGGCTCGATGAAGAAGCTCTACCGCCCTGACCTGACCGAGGAGCAGGCCACCACGCTGGTGGTGCAGGCGCTCTACGACGCCGCCGACGACGACTCGGCGACCGGTGGGCCGGACCTGTACCGCCACATCTATCCGATCGTCACCGTCATCACCGACGAGGGCTTCCGCAGGCTGGGCGAGGACGAGTCGCAGGCGCTCGCCCGGTCTGTCACCGATCGTCGCCTGGAGCAGCCCGACGGCCCGCGCGCCGCCCTGCTCTGACCGCCCGTCACCTCGTCGCCCAGAAGAAAGGGACGGAAAGCCGGTGTCGACTCCGTTCTATGTGTCACCCCAGCAGGCCATGGCCGACCGGGCGGAATACGCCCGGAAGGGCATCGCCCGCGGTCGCAGCCTTGTCGTGCTGCAGTACGCCGACGGCATCGTGTTCGTCGGCGAGAACCCGTCCCGTGCGCTGCACAAGTTCAGCGAGATCTACGACCGGATCGGTTTCGCGGCCGCCGGCAAGTACAACGAGTACGAGAACCTGCGGATCGGCGGTGTGCGCTACGCGGATCTGCGCGGATACACCTACGACCGTGACGACGTGACGGCCCGTGGGCTGGCCAACGTGTACGCGCAGACCCTCGGCACGATCTTCTCCTCGGCCGGTGAAAAGCCGTACGAGGTGGAGCTGGTGGTGGCCGAGGTCGGTGCGACGGCCGCCGGCGACCAGATCTACCGCCTGCCGCACGACGGTTCGATCGTGGACGAGCACGGCTCCGTCGCGGTCGGCGGCAACGCCGAGCAGATCAGCACCTACCTCGACCAGCGGCACCAGGACGGCATGACCCTTTCGGAGGCGCTGAAGCTGGCGGTCGCGGCGCTGTCCAGCCAGGCCAACGGCACCGACAAGGCGATTCCGGCGGAGCGGCTGGAGGTGGCGGTGCTGGACCGGACCCGGTCCCAGCAGCGCAAGTTCAAGCGGATCCGGGGACGGCAGCTGGCGCGGCTGCTGGAGGCGGACGTGCCGGCGGCCGCGCAGGCGGACGCCGTGTCGAACGACGAGGCTCCCGAGGACGAAGCGGAGTAGGGAGCCGGGCCAGGATCCGGGTACGCGGCCCCGGTTGCCCCCCGCTGGGGGGTGGCCGGGGCTTCGGCGTGTCCGGCCGGTTCAGGGGGTGGGTGCCGGTCCCGTGGAGTCACGGACGACGAGGGTGACGGGGATGTCGGGGGCGGTCCAGCGATCGCCGTCGAGGACGGCGAGGAGTGCGGTCATGCCCTGCTCGCCGACTTGGTCGGCGGGCAGGTGGACCGTGGTGAGTTCGGGTTCGACGGCGGTGGCGAGGGCGAGGTCGTCGAAGCCGGTGACGGAGAGGTCCCCGGGGACGCTCAGGCCGAGGCGGCGGGCGGCCTTGCAGGCGCCGGCGGCGAGGATGTCGTCGTCGCAGACGACGGCCGTGGGGCGGCCCTCGGGGGCCGCCAGGGCGACTTCCATGGCCGTACGGGCGCCGTCGGCGGTGAGGGGGGACCGTACGGTACGCAGCTCGGTCCCGGGGCCCAGAAGGGCGCTGAGGGCTTCGGCGCGGGTGTCGAAGGTCCAGGAGCCGACGGCGGAGGCGAGGTGCAGGAAGCGCCGGTGGCCGAGGGCGAGGAGGTGCTCGGTGACCTGGCGCATGCCGTCGGCCATGGCGAGGTTGACGTGGGCGGCGGCGCCGCCGGCGCGGGGGTCGCTGTCGAGCATGACGAGGGGGAGGGCGTCGCCGCCGATGGCCTGGAGCGCGTGGGCGGCCATGGACGAGGCGATGACTCCGTCGAGGGCGGCGCGGGCGGAGGCGAAAGGGTCCCGGGCGGGGCCGGTGCCGTCGGGGGACGGGTAGAGGACCACGCCGAAGCCGTGTTCGGCGGCCACACGGGCGGCACCGGTGTAGACGCGGGCGAAGAACTCGTTGGTGAGGGCCGGGACGACGAGGAGGGCGGTGCGGGTGGAGCCGAGGCGCAGGTTGCGGGCGGCGAGATTGGGGCGGTAGCCGAGCCGGGTGGCGGTCTCCCGGACGAGGGCGGCGGTGCGCTCGGAGACGCGGCCGGGCCACTTGTCGCCCAGGACGAGGGAGACGGTGGCCTGGGAGACCCCGGCGGCGGTGGCCACGTCCCGGCTGGTGGGTCTCGTCACACGGGGCTCCTGCTGGGCGAGGTCAGGGGTGGTTGCGGAGTCCGCGGGGTGGACCCGTGGACAGTGGCCATGGTACGTATGACTCCTCACGTTATACGTATTACCCCGGTGGGATCCGGGCAGAAGGGGGCAGTCATGGCCGCGGGATACGCGGAGCTGCTGGGGACGCGGCACGCCGCGAGGCTCTTGGCGGGCACGCTCGTCGGCAGGCTGCCGAACGCCACCGCGCCGATCGCGATCGTGCTGTTCACGCGCGCGGAGGGTGGCAGCTACAGCCTCGCGGGGGCGCTGGCCGCGGTGTACGGGCTGGCGAACGCGCTGGGCCAGCCGCTGCTCGGACGTGCCGTGGACCTCCTCGGGCAGCCGCGAGTACAGCTGCCGGCGGCTCTGCTGTCCGCGCTCGGCATGGCGTGGCTGGCCCTCGCCGGCACCGGGTCGGTGGTCGTGGCGTACGCCGCGGTGGCGGTCGGCGGCCTCTTCACGCCGCCGCTGGAGGGCGGGCTGCGGGCCCTGTGGCCCGGTGTGCTGGGGGGTCGCGAGGAGAAGGTGCACGCGGCGTACGCGATGGATGCGGTGGCCCAGGAGGTCATGTACACCGTCGGTCCGCTGCTGGTGACGCTGTTCGTGTCGGTGTGGTCGCCGGCCGGCGCGCTGCTGGCGCTGCACGCGATCGGGGTGCTCGGCGCGCTGTCGGTCGTGGCCAGCGAGCCGTCGCGGACGTGGCGCTCGGAGCCCCGGGAGGCCCACTGGCTGGGCGCACTGCGGTCGAAGGGGCTGCTGGCGCTGCTGGGCTCCTTCTTCTTCGTGGGCATGGCGCTGGGCTCGATCACCGTGGCCGGCGTGGCGTACGCGGACGGCAACGGCGGCGAGGCGGTGTACGGCTGGCTGATGGCCGCGCTCGGGCTGGGCGCGCTGATCGGCGGCATGCTCTACGGCGCGCGCCCGTGGGCGGGCGCCCCCGAGCGGCGGCTGCGGCTGCTGGTGGCGCTGCTGGCGGTCTGCTACCTGCCGCTGCTGCTGACCCCGGGGCCGGTGGCGATGACGGCGCTGGCGGCGCTGTCGGGCGTGTTCCTGGCGCCGTCGCTGGCGTGCGCGTTCATCGTGGTGGACCGGCACGCGCCGGTGGGCACGGTGACAGAAGCCTTCTCGTGGCTGGTGACCTTCTTCGGCGTGGGCGCGGCGATCGGCACGGCGGCCGCGGGGCCGGCGGTGGAGCTGGGCGGTACCGCGTGGGGCTTCGCCGTGGCGTGCGCCGCGGGCGGCGCGGCGCTGCTGGTCCTGATGGTGACTCAGAGGGTGATGTCAACTGCGGTTCCCAGTCGGGCGGTGGCGGGTTCGGCGCAGGGAGTTCCGGACGGGGCCGGTGAGGTGGCCCCGCAGGCCCGGTCGGCGCAGTGACGGGCGGGCGCGCCGGTGCGGCGCGCCGGCGGCTTTCACCCCCCGCCCGCCGGGTGCTTGGCGGCTCGCACGGGGGAACTGATCGAAACGGCGGCTCCGAACCCGGTTTCAGAAGAGGGCAGAAGGCGTAATGTTCAGTCATGGACCGCCGCATTTTCGGGCTGGAGAACGAGTACGGCGTCACGTGCACGTTCAGGGGACAGCGCCGACTGTCTCCTGACGAAGTGGCGCGCTACCTCTTCCGCCGTGTCGTGTCATGGGGCCGCAGCAGCAATGTCTTCCTGCGGAACGGCGCCCGCCTGTACCTCGACGTGGGTTCGCATCCGGAATATGCAACTCCCGAATGTGACAACGTGACCGAGCTGGTCACGCACGACAAAGCAGGCGAGCGCATTCTCGAAGGACTGCTCGTCGACGCCGAGCGCCGCCTGCACGAGGAGGGAATCGCGGGCGACGTCTATCTCTTCAAGAACAACACCGACTCGGCGGGCAACTCGTACGGCTGCCACGAGAACTACCTGGTGGCCCGGCACGGGGAATTCTCCCGCCTGGCGGACATTCTCATTCCGTTCCTCGTCACCCGGCAGCTGATCTGCGGGGCCGGCAAGGTGCTGCAGACCCCTCGGGGCGCGGTCTACTGCGTGAGCCAGCGGGCTGAGCACATCTGGGAGGGCGTCAGCTCCGCGACGACGCGTTCGCGGCCGATCATCAACACCCGCGACGAGCCGCACGCGGACGCGGAGCGCTACCGCCGTCTGCACGTGATCGTGGGCGACTCGAACATGTCCGAGACGACCATGCTGCTGAAGGTCGGGGCGACCGACCTGGTGCTGCGCATGATCGAGGCGGGCACGGTGATGCGGGACCTGACCCTGGAGAATCCGATCCGGGCGATCCGCGAGGTCAGCCACGACATCACGGGCCAGCGCAAGGTGCGGCTGGCCAGCGGCCGGGAGGCCTCCGCGCTGGAGATCCAGCGGGAGTACTACGACAAGGCCGTGGACTTCGCCGAGCGCCGGGGCATCCGCACCGGTGTGGTGGACCAGGTGCTGGAGCTGTGGGGCCGCACGCTGGACGCGATCGAGGCGGAGGACCTGGACCGGATCGGCACCGAGATCGACTGGGTCATGAAGTACCAGCTCATCGAGCGGTACCGGGAGAAGCACAACATGACCATGTCGAATCCGCGGGTGGCTCAGATAGACCTCGCCTACCACGACATCCACCGCCGGCGCGGGCTGTACTACCTGCTGGAGCGCAAGGGGCAGGCGGCGCGGATCTGCAACGACCTCAAGATCTTCGAGGGCAAGTCGGTGCCTCCGCAGACGACCAGGGCCCGGCTGCGCGGCGACTTCATTCGCCGGGCGCAGGAGCAGCGGCGGGACTTCACGGTCGACTGGGTGCACCTGAAGCTCAATGACCAGGCGCAGCGGACGGTGCTGTGCAAGGACCCGTTCCGGTCCGTCGACGACCGCGTGGAGAAGTTGATCGCCGGCATGTAGGCGGCCGGCGGACGCCCCGCATCCCACCTGGGCCCCGTACGTTTCTCGTACGGGGCCCAGTGCACGGCTTAGAGTGGCGGTCGACCGTCCAGCCGTCAGAGATCTGAGGAACCCGTGCGCCGACTTGCCGGCCTGCTTGTCGTACCCCTTCTGCTGCTGTCGACAGCGGCCTGTGGCGACGACAGCGGCTCCGACTCCGCCCAGATGAAGAACGGGGCGCCCGCGATCACCAAGGGCGCCGAGTTCGGGGAGACCCCCACCCTGTCCAAGGGGAAGGGCGAGCCGCCCAAGGAGCTGAAGGTGGTGACCGTCAAGGAGGGCACCGGCCAGGTGCTGAAGAAGGGCGACATCGCCCAGGTCAACTACTACGGCCAGGTCTGGGACGGCACCGAGCCGTTCGACCAGAGCTTCGGCAAGGGGCAGCCGTTCGACGTGACGATCGGCGCGGGCGCCGTCATCAAGGGCTGGGACCAGGGCCTGGAGGGCCAGAAGGTCGGCAGCCGCGTCGAGCTGGTGATCCCGCCGGACCTCGGTTACGGGGCCCAGGGATCGCCCCCGAAGATCAAGGGGAACGCCACCCTCGTCTTCGTCGTGGACATCCTCAAGGGCGCCACGGTCCCGCCCTCGGCGACCGGCAAGGAAGTCCCCCAGGACAACAAGGACCTGCCGAAGGTCGGTACCAACACGGACGGCAAGGAAGTCTCCGTGGCCGTCCCGAAGGACGCCACCCCGCCGTCGAAGCTGGTCTCCGAGTACGTTCTGGAGGGCGACGGCCCGGCCGTGACGGACAAGGACAACGTCACCGTCAAGTTCCACGGCAAGACGTGGAAGGACGACAAGACGTTCGAGAGCACCTACACCTCGGGCCAGTCGGTGACCTGGCCGCTGGAGCAGCTCCAGGTGAAGGGCCTCAAGGACGGCATCGTCGGCAAGAAGGTCGGCAGCCGCATCCTGCTGGTCATTCCCCCGGACATGGGCTTCGGCGACAAGGAGCAGGGGACCATTCCGGCGAACTCGACGCTGGTCTTCAGCCTCGACATCCTCGCAGTGATGTAAGACTGTCCCGGTTGTCCCATAGTTTGAGGAGCAGTTCCGTGAGCAGCAAGCCTGAGAAGCTCGAGAAGCCCGAGATCGACTTCCCGGAGGGCCCGGTCCCCACCGACCTCGTCATCGAGGACATCTGGGAGGGCGACGGCGCCGAGGCCACGGCCGGCTCGCGCGTCTCCGTCCACTACGTGGGCGTCGCGTTCTCCACCGGCGAGGAGTTCGACGCCTCCTGGAACCGCGGCTCCGCGCTGCAGTTCCAGCTCGGTGTCGGCCAGGTCATCGCGGGCTGGGACAAGGGCGTCCAGGGCATGAAGGTCGGCGGCCGCCGCAAGCTGACGATCCCCGCGCACCTCGCCTACGGCGACCGCGGCGCAGGCGGCGCGATCGCCCCGGGCGAGACGCTGATCTTCGTCTGCGACCTGATGGCCGCCTGATACCGGGCCGCGTCGCGCGCATGGGCCCCCGCCGTGAGGCGGGGGCCCTCGCTTTTGTCCGGGACCGCCGGGGCGGTACGGTCAACGGTCACGAGTGTGTGTCGAGAACGGGGGATGGGCGTCGATGGCGATTGCCAAGGCCGAGCGCCTGATGAATCTGGCGCTGTGTCTGTTGGGGACCCGCCGGCCGCTGAGCAAGCGCGAGCTGCGCGGTTCCATCGAGGCCTACATGGAAGCCGGCAACGACGAGTCCTTCAACCGGATGTTCGAGCGGGACAAGGACGACCTGCGCGAGCTCGGCCTGGTGATCGAGACGGTGGAGAACCTGGAGGGCGAGACGGGCTATCTGGCCCGCCGGGACAGCAACCGGCTGCCCCCGGTCTCCCTCGACGCCGAGGAGGCCGCCGCCCTGGGGCTGGCCGCCAAGGTCTGGCAGCAGGCCCGCCTCGCGGGAGCCGCCAGCGGCGCCCTGCAGAAGCTGCGGGCCGGCGGGATGCCGGAGGCGGACAACCCGTACGAGGGCCAGCACAGCGCCATCGAGCCGCGCATCCCGGTCCACGAGGCCGCCTTCGAACCGCTGATGCTGGCCTGCCGGGACCGTCGGCCGGTGGTCTTCGACTACCGCAAGTCGACCGCGGCCCGGCCCGAGACCCGCCAGGTGGAGCCCTGGGCGCTGGAGTGCTGGCGCGGCCACTGGTACCTGGCCGGCTACGACCGGGACCGGGGGGCGGAGCGGGTGTTCCGGCTCTCGCGGATCACCGGGAAGGTCCGCTCGCGCGCGGCGAAGTACACCGCGGAGGTGCCGGACGTGGTGACGGTACGGGAGACCGTGGCGAGCTGGGCCGGGGAGAGCGCGGAGCGCTCCGCGCTGATCCGGCTGCGGGCCGGGGCGGGCTACCCGCTGCGGGCCAAGGCCACGGCGGTGCGCGAGGGCACGGACGGCTGGGACGAGCTGGAGATCCCCTACGGGCACGGGCTCGACGCCTGGCTGGTGGAGTTCGGTCCCGATGTCGTCGTGGTCGGCCCCGCCGATCTGCGGGCGGACGTGCTGGACCGGCTGCGGGCCGTGGCCGGAGCCTGACACGCTGGCCGGGTACCGCCCGCGGTGCGGGGCCGGCCGCCGTACCACTCAAGACCGCGACATCCACAGACGTGCCCTGAGGGGGAGACGTACCAGCATGGCTGCCAACGCCATCGACCAGACCCGCCGGATGCTGTCCCTGGTGACGTACCTGCGCGAGCGCCCGGGTGCGCACGTCGCCGACGTCGCGCGCGCCTTCGGCATCACCGAGGACGAGCTGATCTCGGACCTCGATGTGCTGCCCATGTGCGGCACCAGCTTCCGGGGCGGGGACCTGCTCGACATCGACACCGACGGGGAGCGCATCTGGTGGCGCAATCCTGATGCCTCGGGGGAGTCCACCGCCGAGCCGCTGCGGCTCGCCGCCGACGAGGCGACCGCGCTGCTGGTGGCCGCACGCGCGGTGGCCACCCTGCCCGGGCTGCGCGAGAGCGACCGGGACGCCCTGCTGCGGGCCACCGCCAAGCTGGAGGCGGCCGCAGGCGAGGCGGCCGGGGCGAGCTCCCGGCTGTCGGTGACCTTCGAGTCCGAGGGCGGGGTCTTCGCTGACGTCGACCGCGCCATCGCGGAACGCCGGCGGCTGTGGCTGCGCTACTACTCCCCGGCGCGCGACGAACTCACCGAGCGCGAGGTCGACCCGATCCGGCTCTTCGCGGTGGGGCACACGTACATGGAGGGCTGGTGCCACCTCTCCGAGGCCCGGCGTACCTTCCGGCTCGACCGGGTGGCCGAAATCCGACTGCTGGACGAGCGGGCCGAGCCGCCCGCCATCGAGCCACGCGACCTGTCCGAGGGCCTCGTCCAGCCGGCCGCCGAGGACCCGGAAGTCGTGGTCGAGGTCGGGCCGGGCGGGCGCTGGGTCGCCGAGTACTACCCGCACGACACCGCGGAGGAGCTTGCGGACGGTGGCCTGCGCATCACGTTGCGCAGCCCGGACCCGGCCTCGCTGCGCCGGCTCGCGCTGCGACTGGGCCGCGACGGCCGGATCGTGGCTCCCGCCGAGCTGGCGGACAGCGCGCGCAGCGCCGCCCGGGAGGCCCTCGCGGGGTACGGGGAACAGGTCTGAGGGGAGCGCGGACGATGTCGCCAACGTCCGGGCCGGTCGCCTTCAAGGCCTCCTGTCCCGAGTGCCGCGCCCGCTTCGAGCTCGACGCGGGCGCCCTGCGGCTGGCCATCGGCGGCAGCCGCAGGGCCACCTTCTACTCCTTCACGTGTCCTGAATGCGGTGCCGCCGTCCGCAAGCCGGCCGGCGACCGCATCGTGGAACTGCTGACCGGGGGCGGCGTGAGCACCCTGCGCAGCATGTGAGGGGCCGGTGGCCTAGGCTCGGCCCCATGCTGTGGCCGATGTTCGCAATTGCCCTGGGCTTCCTCGGAGTCGCCGTGCTCGCCGTGCTGGCCGTCCGCGTATACGTGGAGGTGCGCAGGCTCTCCGCGCAGGTCGCGCTGGCCAGCCGCCGGATCACCGCCGCGTCCGCAGACCTGGAGCGGGAGGCGCTGGGGCTGGCGCGGGCGGGCGCCGACGCGCGGCCGTGACGCACGCGACAGCCGTGTGACCGGGGGATTGACAACCGGCCAGGACGCAAGACCCGGTATGCCGGGGGATTGCCGGGCGTTAACCCCCTGGGGTTACGATCCTCGGTAGAGACAGTCCCATGGCGCCCGTGCCGGTGTGCTGTGAACCTCGGAGAAAAGGAAGATACCTATGTTCGGCAACCTCAGGGGTTGGGAAATCTTCATCATTCTCGGAGTCGTCATCCTGCTGTTCGGCGCCAAGAAGCTCCCCGACATGGCTCGCTCCCTCGGCAAGTCGGCCCGCATCCTCAAGAGCGAGGCCAAGGCCATGAAGAAGGACGGCGAGGCCGACGACGCGGCCGCCGCTCCCGCCGCGGACCAGTCCGCCCAGCAGCCGGTCGCCCCGCGCACCATCCAGGCCGCGCCCGGTGACGTCACCAGCTCCCGGCCGGTCAGCGAGCCGAACCGCACCGCCCAGGGCTGAGGGACGCCCTTCACGCCAGTCATCTGCAACGAGACAAGGGACGTGGGTTGCTCAAGTCTGCCCGCAAGCAGGGGAAACAAGAACGAAAGGCAAAGGACGCCGAAGGGCGCATGCCTCTCGTCGAGCACCTGCGCGAACTGCGTAACCGCCTGCTGAAGTCGGTCCTGGCGATCCTCGTGATCACGATCGTCGCTGCCTTCTTCTACCGGGAGATCATCAACTTCCTGTTGAAGCCGATGCTGGACTCCGTCGGCTGCACCAACGGTGTGGTGACCCAGCGCAACGGACGCCCCTGCGCCGACATGACCGTCAACGGCCTGATCTCGGCGTTCTCGATCGCCCTGAAGGTCTCGCTGATGGCCGGTGTGGTGCTCTCCGCCCCGGTGTGGCTGTACCAGCTGTGGGCGTTCGCCGCGCCCGGTCTGCACAGCCACGAGAAGAAGTACGCGCGCAGCTTCGTGGCGGTCGGCGCACCCCTGTTCCTCACCGGCGCCGTCCTCGCGTACAAGATCCTCCCGCAGACCGCGACGATCATGCTCGAGTTCACGCCCGACCACGCGCGCAACCTGCTCCCGGTCGACGACTACCTCGACCTGGTCACCCGCATGGTGATCGTCTTCGGCCTGGCCTTCGAGCTGCCGCTGCTGCTGATCCTGCTGAACTTCACCGGTGTGCTCACCGGCAAGCGGCTGGCCGGCTGGTGGCGGGGCATGGTCCTGGGCATCACGATCTTCGCCGCCTTCGCGACGCCCACCGGCGACCCGCCGACCATGCTCGCACTGGCCCTGCCCATCGTGGCCCTCTACTTCGCGGCCGTGGGCCTCTGCCTCCTCAACGACCGAAGGCGCCGCCGCAACGACCCCGACGCCGGACTGAGCGACGACGAGGCCTCCCAGCTGGACCTGACCCCGGCGCCCATCGGTGAGATGGATCCGGTGCCGGCCCCCGCGGCGCTGCCCGGACAGGCGGACGGCGGACGCCGGCGGATCAACGGCTACGACGACGCCACCTGACGCGAAGGCCCCGCGCGCGCCCCGGCCCGGGAACGGGCTCCGGCGCCTTCCCGGTGACCGCCGGGGGCGTGCGCGGGGGTCCGGCTCCTCCCACAAATGATCGCGACTGTTGTCGGACCCGGCGGGTAGGCTCGACAACAAGATGACCGAAGAACTCTCACCCGCCGAGCGGTACGCCGCTGCCCGGATCCGCGCCGCCGAAGAAGCCACCGCCCTGGCCCCCTTCCGCGAGATGTACGACTTCGACCTGGACGCGTACCAGGTGGAGGCATGCAAGGCGCTGGAGGCAGGCAAGGGCGTCCTCGTCGCCGCCCCGACCGGCTCGGGCAAGACCATTGTCGGCGAGTTCGCCGTGCACCTGGCCCTCGCGCAGGGCCGCAAGTGCTTCTACACGACGCCGATCAAGGCGCTCTCGAACCAGAAGTACGCCGATCTCGTCAAGCGCTACGGCGCCGACAAGGTGGGCCTGCTGACGGGCGACAACAGCGTCAACTCCGAAGCGCCGGTGGTCGTGATGACCACCGAGGTGCTCCGCAACATGCTCTACGCGGGCTCGCAGTCGCTGCTCGGCCTCGGCCACGTCGTGATGGACGAGGTCCACTACCTCTCCGACCGGTTCCGCGGAGCCGTCTGGGAGGAAGTGATCATCCACCTCCCCGCATCGGTCACCCTGGTCTCCCTGTCGGCGACCGTGTCCAACGCCGAGGAGTTCGGCGACTGGCTGGACACCGTGCGCGGGGACACCGAGGTGATCGTCTCGGAGGAGCGGCCCGTCCCGCTGTGGCAGCACGTCATGGCCGGCCGCCGGATCTACGACCTCTTCGAGGAGGAGTCCGACCACGGCGGCCGCGGCTCCGCGCGCCGCGAGGTCAACCCCGACCTGCTGCGCATGGCGCGCGAGGAGAACAGCCGCACCTACAACCCCAAGGACCGGCGGCGCGGCAAGATGGTCCGCGAGGCGGACCGCGAGCGCGAGCGGCGCTCCCGCGGCCGGATCTGGACCCCCTCCCGTCCCGAGGTCATCGCCCGCCTGGACAACGACGGGCTGCTGCCCGCCATCAACTTCATCTTCAGCCGGGCCGGCTGCGAGGCGGCCGTCCAGCAGTGCCTGTACGCGGGCCTGCGCCTCAACGACGAGTCCGCGCGGCTGAAGGTCCGCGAGCTGGTCGAGGCACGCACCGCCGCCATCCCCACCGAGGACCTCCACGTCCTGGGCTACTACGAGTGGCTCGAAGGCCTGGAGCGGGGCATCGCCGCGCACCACGCGGGCATGCTGCCCACCTTCAAGGAGGTCGTCGAGGAGCTCTTCGTCCGCGGCCTGGTGAAGGCCGTCTTCGCCACGGAGACCCTGGCGCTGGGCATCAACATGCCCGCGCGCACGGTGATCCTGGAGAAGCTGGTCAAGTGGAACGGCGAGCAGCACGCCGACATCACCCCCGGCGAGTACACCCAGCTGACCGGCCGGGCCGGTCGGCGCGGCATCGACGTCGAGGGGCACGCGGTCGTGCTCTGGCAGCGGGGCATGGACCCGGCCGGGCTCGCCGGACTCGCGGGCACCCGCACGTATCCGCTGCGCTCCAGCTTCAAGCCCTCGTACAACATGGCCGTCAACCTGGTGAGCCAGTTCGGGCGGCACCGCTCGCGGGAGCTGCTGGAGACCTCCTTCGCGCAGTTCCAGGCGGACCGCTCCGTCGTCGGGATCTCCCGGCAGGTGCAGCGCAACGAGGAGGGCCTGGCCGGCTACCGCGAGGGCATGACCTGCCACCTGGGGAACTTCGAGGAGTACGCGCAGCTGCGCCGCGACCTCAAGGACCGTGAGACGGAGCTGGCCAAGCAGGGCGCGGCCCAGCGACGGGTGCAGGCGGCCAGTTCGCTGGAGAAGCTCAAGCCGGGCGACATCATCCACGTTCCGACGGGCAAGTTCGCCGGCCTCGCCCTGGTCCTGGACCCGGGCGTGCCGGCCGGACGGGTCCACGGGCACCGCGGTCACGAGTACGCCGAGGGCCCGCGCCCGCTGGTGCTCACCGCGGAGCGCCAGGTCAAGCGGCTCGCCGCGATCGACTTCCCGGTCCCGGTCGAGGCGCTGGACCGGATGCGGATCCCCAAGACCTTCAACGCGCGCTCGCCGCAGTCCCGTCGGGACCTCGCCTCCCAGCTGCGGAGCAAGGCCGGGCACATCACCCCGGAGCGACGCTCCCGCGGCAGGGCGGCGGCCGCCGACGACCGCGAGATCGCCCGGCTGCGCAGCGAGCTGCGGGCGCACCCCTGCCACGGCTGCGACGAGCGCGAGGACCACGCCCGCTGGGCGGAGCGCTACCACCGGCTCCAGCGGGACACCCACCAGCTGGAGCGGCGGATCGAGGGCCGGACCAACACCATTGCCCGCACCTTCGACCGGATCCACGCGCTGCTGACCGAGCTGGACTACCTGCGTGAGGACGAGGTCACCGTGCACGGCAAGCGGCTCGCCCGGCTGTACGGGGAGCTCGACCTGCTGGCCTCCGAATGCCTGCGCGCCAGGATCTGGGAGGGTCTGAGCCCGGCGGAACTGGCCGCCTGTGTCTCGGCGTTGGTCTTCGAGGCCCGGCAGTCCGACGACGCGGTCGCGCCGAAGGTTCCCGGTGGCGCGGCGAAGGTGGCGCTCGGTGAGATGGTCCGCATCTGGGGCCGGCTGGACGCGCTGGAGGAGGAACACCGCATCAACCAGGCGGAGGGCGTGGGCCAACGCGAGCCGGACCTCGGCTTCGCGTGGGCGGCATACCAGTGGGCCTCCGACAAGAGCCTGGACGAGGTGCTCCGCGAGGCCGAGATGCCCGCCGGTGACTTCGTGCGCTGGTGCAAGCAGGTCATCGACGTGCTCGGGCAGATCGCGGCGGCCGCCCCCTCCGCCCATGGCGACAGCGGAAGTACGGTCGCGAAGAACGCCCGCAAGGCCGTGGACGCGCTCCTGCGGGGGGTCGTGGCCTACAGCTCGGTCGGTTAGTGGGTCCCGGTGCCGGGCGTTGTGGGCCGGTGGGCTTGGGCAGCATGCCCTAGCCGCCGGTGTCCCAGCCGGGGTGGTCGTGCCAGGCCCGGAGGGTGCGGGTGCTCTCGAAGCGGTGGGCGGCTCCGGTCACCGGGTCGGTGAACGCCAGCACCCGGGCCAGGAGTTGAAGGGGTCGGCGGTAGTCGTCCGGAGCCGGGTCGGTCACCTCCGGGTACACCGGATCGCCCAGGATGGGCAGGCCCAGGCTGTTCATGTGCACCCGCAGCTGGTGGGTGCGGCCGGTGTGCGGGGTGAGCCGGTAGCGGCCCAGGGCGCCGCGGACGTCGACGAGCTCGATGAGGCTCTCGGCGTTGGGCGGGCCGGGTACCTCGGTCGCCGCGATCACCCCGCGGAGCTTCTCGATGCGGCTGCGGACGGTGCGCGGGAAGGCGAGCGCCGGGTCGTGGGGCGCGACGGCCTCGTACTCCTTGTGGACCTCGCGCCGCTGGAAGAGCAGCTGGTAGGCGCCGCGGTCCTCGGGGCGGACGCTGAACATCACCAGACCGGCGGTGAGCCGGTCCAGGCGGTGCGCGGGGCTGAGGTCGGGCAGGGCGAGCTCCTCGCGCAGCCTGGCCAGGGCGGTCTCGGTGATGTGGCTGCCGCGCGGGGTGGTCGCCAGGAAGTGTGGTTTGTCCACGACGAGGAGGTGCTCGTCCCGGTGGACCACGCCGACCGCGAACGGGACCTTGGGTTCCGCCTCCATGTCGCGGTGGAACCACAGGTAGCGGCCGGGCTCGTACGGGTCCCCGGCGCGCAGCACCTGCCCGTCGGCGCCCAGTACCCGGCCCGCGGCCAGCAGCCGCGCCATGGACTCCGCGCCGCGGGTGCCGGCGTAGCGGGCGGTGAGGTAGCTGCCGAGGTCCGGCCAGCTCCGGTCCGGGTCGGGCGGCAGCCGGAGCCTGACCGGGTCGATACCGGCCTGCTGGGGAAGGGGCGAGGGGGGCGCCTGGGTTCTGCGTCTCATCGGAGGACAGGCTATGCGGCTACTGCCGGGTGAAGGTGCCCAGGTGGTTGGCGTCGAGGTACTCGACGCGGAGCGTGCCGTCGCCGAAGGTCACCCCGGTACGGCCGACGGCGTTCTCGCCCGTGGTCACGAAGCTGAAGGTGTCGCCGTCGTAGTGGGTCAGCGGGAACCGCAGGGGCTTCGGGCCGAGGGCGAGGGTGAGGGCGCCGTCGTCGTCTGCCGTCACGGTGGCCCTGCCGTAGTACGGGTTGTCGTAGGTGCCGGTGTACGCGGCGCTGTCGCGGGCCGGCTTCGCACCGGCGGGCGGGTGGGCGTAGTCGGTGGCGGACCGGCCCGCGGCGTCCATCTGCGCGTACAGGGAGCCGGCGAGCGCCAGCCAGTCGGCGGTGGCCTTGCCGTGCTCGGCGAAGTCGAAGAAGTCCAGGGCGACGGCGTCGGCCAGGCCCACGGGGGCGCCGTTGGTGAGGACGACGATGCCGAGCCGCTCCAGCGGGAGCATGGTCACGTTGGTGTTCGCGCCGAGTTCGAAGGCACCGGAGTGGCTCAGGCGCAGTCGTCCCGCGTCGTCGTACGAGACGTTCCAGCCGAGGCCGTAGAAGCCGGTGCGGGCGGTGGGGGTCGAGGGCGGATGCGAGACGATCGCGGGCACGTGGGTGCGGGCGAGCGCATCGGCGGGGATGATCCGCTTGCCGTCCAGGGTGCCGTCGGCGAGCTGGAGCCGCAGCCAGCGGGACATGTCGCGGGCGGTGGAGCTGACACCGCCGGCCGGGGCCTGGGCGTCCGGGTCGCGTACGTAGCGGGGGCTCCAGGTGCCGTCGGGGTCCTCGACGTGGGTGGCGGCGCGGTCGGGGGCGTTGGCGAAGGCGGAGAACTCGGTGCTGGTGTCCCCCATGCCGGCGGGCTTGAAGAGGGTGTCGTCGGCGAGCTTCTGCCAGCTGGTGCCCTTGGCCCGGGCGACCGCCTCGGCGGCGGCCGTGAAGCCGAAGTTGGTGTAGGCGTAGCTCGCGCGGAAGGGGGTGAGCGGTTCCAGGCGCAGGTGGTCGAGGATGTACGACTGGTCGTAGCCGAGGTCTTCGAGGAGGTCGCCGGCGTGGTCGGGCAGGCCGCTGCGGTGGGAGAACAGATCGGCGGTGGTGACGTGCCCGGTCACCCAGGGGTCCTTCAGGGAGAAGCCGGGCAGGGAGGCGTGGCGGTCCCACCCGTCGGGGTCGGCGAGGGCGCCGGCGACGACGGTGGAGGAGACGGGCTTGGAGAGCGAGGCGAGCTGGAAGACGGTGTCGGGGCCGACGGTGGCGCTCTCGCCGGTGCGGCGGACGCCGAAGCCCTTGAGGTGGACGACCTTGTCGTCGTGGACGACGGCCACCGCGACGCCGGGGACACCGGTGCGGCGCATCAGGTCCGTGACCGTGCCGTCGAGGCGGGCGACGGCCGCGTCGACGGCGGCGTCCGTGAGCTGAGGGCGGGGAGCGGGGGGCGGGCTCGGTGCGGCCGTGGCCGCCGTGGCGGTGAGGAGGGCCGCGGCCCCTGCCGCTCCGAGAGCGCGGAGCGTACGCATACGAGCATTCTCCCGCGGTACGCCTCGTCGCGCGCGCCGCGGCTCCGGGGGAGAGGGCGGGGTGGGGCTCCGCTGCGAGGAGGCTGCCTCGCGCCCCGCACCCCGGACTCCGCCCCGGAGAGGGTCAGGCCGCCGCGCGGTGTTCCTGTTCGGCTTCGACCGTGGCGTTCCAGTCGCGCTTGATCGCGCGCCAGCCCTCGTCCGTCTCGCCCAGGCGCCAGTAGCCCGAGATCGACAGGCGTTCGCGTGCGATGCCGCGCTCCAGGCGGAGGTGGCGGCGCAGGTCCTTGACGAAGCCGGCCTCGCCGTGGACGAAGGCGTGGACGTCCGGGGAGGGGAACTCCAGCGCCTGGACGGCCTCGACCAGGGCCTCGCCGACCGGGCGGTTACCGCGGTGGAGCCAGACCGGGGTGATGCCGTCGGGGGTGGCCACCTTCAGCTCGTCCTGCGGGCCGTCGATCTCCACGAAGGCGCGGACGTCCGCGCCCGCGGGCATCCGCTCCATCGCCGCGGCGATCGCCGGCAGCGCGCTCTCGTCGCCGATCAGGAGGTGCCAGCCGGCCGCCGGGTCCGGGGCGTAGGCGCCGCCGGGGCCGAGGAAGCGCACGAGCTCGCCCGGCTGGGCCCGAGCCGCCCAGGGGCCGGCCAGGCCCTCGTCGCCGTGGACGACGAAGTCGAGCGTCAGCTCCAGGTGCGCCGGGTCCCAGTTGCGCACGGTGTAGGCGCGCTGGCGCGGCCACTGGGCCCGCGGAAAGTCGCCGCGGATGCGTTCCAGGTCCCAGGGCGCGGGGTAAGTGACACCCTCGGGAGCGAAAAGGAGTTTCACGTAGTGGTCGGTGTACTCGCCCGCACCGAAGTCGGCCAGCCCCTCACCGCCCAGCACGATCCGCACCATGTGCGGCGAAAGCCGCTCGGTGCGTACGACAACGGCGGTGCCGACGGTGCGGCCGCGTCCTTCTGCCACGGTGACTCCCCTGACTCCCATGAAACTTAGCCTTACCTAAGTTAGCACCTCAGCGGCGCAGGGCGCCGCCCAGGCGGGACACAGCACCGCCCAATCCCCACCGATGGGCTAGTGCGTCGACCAGCTCGGGCTGCGCCGGGACGGCCGGAAGTGCGGCGTCGAACTGCGGAAGCGGCACGTCGGAGGCCACCTTGACCACCTTCGGTGCCACCGCCAGGTACGGCCGGGACTCGTCCAGCCGCCTGCGCTGGGCGGGCGTCAGCTTCGACTTCGGGTCGTCGACCGCCGCGATGATCCCGGCCAGGTCGCCGTAGGCGTCGAGCAGTTTCGCCGCCGTCTTCTCGCCGATGCCGGGGACGCCGGGCAGACCGTCGCTCGGGTCGCCGCGCAGCAGGGCGAGGTCCGCGTAACCGGGGCCGTCCACCCCGTACTTCTCCCGCAGCCACGCCTCGTCCGTCAGCTGTAGGGTGCCCACTCCCTTGAGCGGGTACAGCACCCGCCGCTGCCGGGCGTCGTCCACGAGCTGGTACAGGTCCCGGTCGCCCGTGACGATGTCGACCGGTCCCGTCGCGCGGGCGGTGAGCGTCCCGATCACGTCGTCCGCCTCGTACCCGGCGACGCCGACCCGGGCGATGCCGAAGGCGTCCAGCGCCGCTTCGATGATCGGCACCTGCGGGGCGAGCGTGTCCGGAGTCTCCTCCACGTCGGGGCCCGTCGCGGTCTCGACGGCGACGCGGTGGGCTTTGTACGAGGGGATCAGCTCCACCCGCCAGTGCGGCCGCCAGTCCGCGTCCATGCACGCCACCAGGTCGTCCGGCCGGTGGTCCTGGACCAGCCGGGCGATGAAGTCGAGGAGCCCGCGCACGGCGTTGACCGGGGTGCCGTCGGGGGCCTTCACGGAGTCCGGTACGCCGAAGTAGGCGCGGTAGTAGAGGGAGGCGGTGTCCAGGAGCATCAGGCGTCGTGTCGTCACGGGAACGATGATGCCGCAAGCGGCTTCGCCGCCGTCCCGGCCGCAGGGGCGGCGGCCGGGACGCTCCGGCGGGCTCCCGGCCCACCCCGAGGCGCCACGCACGGTGAGCGGACGAGTACGAGAAGGTCCGTGCGGGCGAAACCGGAGCCGGTTGCTGCGTAAGGTGCTTACAGCACACCGATGTGCGACGGACATGGGGAGGGCAGCCCCGACATGAACGACAGGGACGGCACGGACGGCCCGAGCGGCACGCTGGACGACAGGGACGACAAGAGCAAGGACAAGGACGGCAAGGAACCGCTGCGGGTGGGTGTGGCCGTGCGCAAGCGCCGCCGCGCGCTCCACCTCACGCTGGCCGCCGTGTCGGCGCGAAGCGGCCTGTCGGTGCCCTTCCTGAGTCAGATAGAGAACGAGCGCGCCCGGCCCAGCATGCGGTCCCTGGAGCGTGTCGCCGACGCGCTGGAGACCACGGCCGTGGAGCTGCTCGCCGCCTCCGACACCGCGCGCACCGTGGATCTCGTACGGGCCGGGGACGAGTCCGGGCTCACCCCGGTCCCGGGGGTACGGCCCCTCGTACGCGGGCATCACCAGCTGCACGCCATGGAGTTCACCGGGGACCAGGACGCCGGGCGCGAGTACCAGCACCGCAACGACGAGCTGATGTACGTGGTCGAGGGTGCTTGCCAGGTGGAGGCCGAAGGGCGGGCGTACCGGCTGGAGAGCGGGGACGCGTTGTTCCTGTCCGGCGGTGTGCGCCACCGCTGGCGGGCCGTCACCGAGGACACCCGGATCCTGGTCGTCGCCGTGGGGGAGCACATCCACGCGACGTCCGAGCCCCCGTCTCCCGGCCGGTGAGCCCCGGCGTGCGGCGCGTCGTGTCGCTGGTGCCGTCGCTGAGCGAGGCGGTGGCCGTGAGCGCGCCCGGGCGGCTCGTCGGGGTCACCGACTGGTGCACGCACCCCGGCGGCCTCGGGACGGTGGAGCGGATCGGGGGGACGAAGAACCCCGATGTGCGCAGGATCGCGGAGCTCCGCCCGGACCTGGTGATCGCCAACGAGGAGGAGAACCGGGCACCGGACCTCGCCGCGCTGAGGGCCGCCGGCGTGGAGGTGCTCGTCACCGAGATCCGCGACCTCCCCCAGGCGCTGCGGGAGTTGGACCGGGTGCTGGTGGGCGCGCTGGGACTGCCGAGACCGGCGTGGCTGGCGGACGCGGAGGCGGCGTGGGCCCGCGTGGAACCGGTGGGAGAGCTCACGGCCTTCGTACCGGTGTGGCGGCGGCCGTGGATGGTGCTCGGCCGGGACACCTTCGCGGGCGACCTGCTGGCACGGCTCGGGGTGCGCAACGTCTACGCCGGGCACGCGGAGCGGTACCCGAAGATCCCGGTGGAGGAGCTGGCCGCGGCCGGCTGCGATCTGGTGGTGCTGCCGGACGAGCCGTACCGCTTCACGGCCGCGGACGGCCCGGAGGCCTTCCCCGGCCTCCCGGCGGCCCTGGTCGACGGCAGGCACCTGACCTGGTACGGGCCCTCGCTGGCCGACGCGCCGACGGTACTGGCCGCCGCGCTGGCCGCCGCGCGCTGAGCGGTTCGGCTCGCTCTTCGGTTCCTCTCGGAGTGGCCGGTTGCCGGGGCGGGACGGTGCCGGTGCGGTGGTGCCACGGCGGAGTGCCTCCCCGGCTCGGCGAGTGACGGCGATCTCGGCCAGGACGGGACCGCGCCCGGATCCGCCTGTCCCCCCCCCGCAAGGGGGCGGTCAGCCGGCGAGCAGCCGGCCCGTGAACAGGCCCCGGAGGGTGTGGGCGGCGGCGAGGAGCCAGGCCGTCAGCAGGGCGAGGAAGAGTGCCGCGGCCAGCCAGCCGAGGGCGGTGAGCCCGGTGTGGCGGGCCAGGCCGGCGGCGCCGGTGACACAGGTGCCCACGGGGAAGGTCAGCGCCCACCAGGTCATCGCGAAGCCCATGCCGCCCCGGGCCGCCCGCACCAGCATGCACCCGGCGAGTGCCAGCCAGAGCAGGGCGAATCCCATCACGGGCACCCCGTAGACGACCGCGAAGCCGGCGAGGGCGTCGGCGTAGGGGGCGCCGACGGCCCCGGGGGCCATGTCGGCGAGCTGGTTCACGGCGGTGGTGGACTGTCCGAGCGGACCGAGGACCAGGAACAGGGTGGGGGTGAGGGCCAGGGGGAGGGGACCGCCCACGACCAGCCGGCCGAAGATGAGGGGGAGCACGAGCAGGGTGGCGAGCAGGCTGGTGCCGAACATGGCGTAGCAGGCGAGCAGCATGGCCTCGCGGGGCTGGCCGGCGGGCAGGTGGGGGATCAGCAGCGGGCCGAGGGCGGCCGAGACCATGGGGGCGACGAGGGGGAGCAGCCACACCGGGCTCGCCTGCCCCGGTTCGACCTTGTGGCGCACCACCATCAGGTAGGGCACGGCCACAGCCGCGACCAGGCCGATCGCCGTGCCCGCGGTGAACAGCACGGTGTCCGCGGCCACGGCGGCGCCGGTTCCGACGAGGTCCCTGCCGACGATGAGGGTGCCGCCGCCGACGGCCAGCAGCGCCATGGACAGGCAGCCGTAGAAGGGGGCCACGGCGGGGTCGAGCAGGTGGGCGCGGGCCTGGTCGCGGTGGTGCAGCCAGTGCCCGGCACGGGCGACCAGCAGGACGGCGAGGGCGGCCGCGGAGAGTGCCCAGACGAGCTGGCAGGCCACGCGCTGGCCGGGCAGCTGGTACGGGAGGGTCGCACCGGCGTTGGCGACCATCGCGGTGCCCATGACGGAGGCGTACCAGTTGGGGCCGAGGTGGCGCAGCGCAGGTGCCTTGTGGGCGGCGGGCGCGGGCTCGGTGAGGGAGCGGGGTCGCACGAGGGTGGTGGCCATGGGTCCAGCGTCACGCCGGGGCGGGACGCGCGGCAGGGATCACCTCTCTATAAGGCCATAAACTGATGTTATGGGTGAGGAGAACATGATTCCGCTGGCACACCGCGTACCGGACCTGGGTGCACTGGAGCTGCTGCTCGCGGTGGCCCGGATGGGCAGCCTGAGCGGCGCGGCCCGGCGGCTGGGCATCACCCAGCCCGCGGCGAGCAGCCGGATCCGGGCAATGGAGACCCGGCTGGGCGTCGCCCTGGTGGACCGCTCCCCGCGTGGCTCGACGCTGACGGCCGAAGGCGCGCTGGTCACGGACTGGGCCCGGCGGGTGGTGGAGGCGGCCGAGGCCTTCGACGCCGGCGCACAGGCACTGCGGGGGCGGCGGGACTCGCGGCTGCGGGTGGCGGCCAGCATGACGATCGCGGAGTACCTGTTGCCCGGGTGGCTGATCGCGCTGCGCGGTCAGCGTCCGGACACGGCGGTGTCACTGCACGCGGGCAACTCGGCGCTGGTCGTGCAGCGGGTCCTCGCGCACGAGGCCGACCTCGGCTTCGTGGAGGGGCTGACGGTGCCCGAGGGCCTGGACTCGGCGGTGATCGCGCAGGACCGGCTGGTCGTGGCGGTGGCGTCGGCGCACCCGTGGGCGCGGCGCGCGCGGGGCGTGGAGGCGGCGGAACTCGCCGCGACGCCGCTGATCCTGCGGGAGCGGGGATCGGGGACGCGGCAGGTGCTGGACGCGGCGCTCGCCGGGCACGGCGGGCTGGCCGCGCCGCTGCTGGAGCTGGCGTCGACGACGGCGGTGAAGGCGGCCGCGCTGGGCGGCGCCGGGCCGTGCGTGCTGTCGGAGCTCGCCGTGGTGGACGAGCTGGCGGCGCGCAGGCTGGTGGCGGTGCCGGTGACGGGCGCCGGGCTGGGTCGGGCCCTGCGGGCGGTGTGGCCCGCGGGCGCTCGCCCGGCGGGCCCGGCCCGGGACCTGCTGTCCCTGACCCGGGGCACCGCCCAGGGGCCGGGCCGGCGGACGGACCCCAGGGCATCGGACGGACCCTAGGGCAGCGGACGGACCGTGAGGATCTGTTCGGCGTGGCCGACCGGGCCGTCGAGATCGTGCAGGACGCTGCTGGTGAGCCCCTGACCCGACGGGCCGAAGGTGACGGTGGTGTCCAGGCCGGTCCATGGGCCGCGCGGCTGTCGGTGCAGGTGGATCGTCAGGTCGAGGTTCGGGAACATCCACGCGGTGGGGTCCTGCTGGACCGCGACGCCGTTCGCGGTGTCCACCAGGGCGACGTACGAGGCGAGGGCGCTGCTGGGCTCGCCCGCGACCAGGGTGAGCGGCGAGGACACCCAGGCCGCCGTGCGGCCGCGGCGGGAGGGCGGCGTCCGGCGGACCTCGATGGAGGAGACGAAGCCGCCGTCCCATTCCTCGTCCATGGCCCAGACGTCGAGTTCCCCGGGAGCGGGGAGGGGCTCGTGCGGGCTGTCGGCCACCGAGGAGGAGTCCAGGGTCGCCAGCAGCCAGGCGCGGGCGCGGACCACCGGCCGGCCGCCGATGGCCACGGTCGCCTCCAGCAGCTCGATGGTGCGGCCCGGGCGCAGGGTCTCGACGGTGATCTCGCACTCGTCGAGGGCGATACGGCCGAGGATGTCGTAGCTGATCCGCGCGAGTGCCGACGGTGCGGGCCGCCCCGCCAGGTGTCCGTCGATCGCGTGCACCACGAGGCCGGCGAGCGGGCTGAAGTGCTGCTCGCCGGTGTTCCACGCACCGCCCGCGTGGGCGGTGGGCTTGTAGCGGTGGCCGCCCGTCCGCTCGTAGTAGCTCTCGGGCAGGGCGTCGCCGGTGGTCACGGGTCTGTCTCCTCGGGCGGGTGGGAACGAGCAGAGATCGGTGTATCGATCACGCATCGTAGGAGGCGGCGTCCCGTCCGTCACTGTGATCTGTCGGACAGCAGGGCGGCGGCCGTGCCGTGTGACTCCGTCCCCCTCCCTCCAGCGTGCACATGTGAGGGTTCCGGGGCCATGCGGGCTCGGGGGCGGCGCTGTCCGGGCGGACCTCGGCCGCCCCGCCCCGCGCGGTTGCGGGGGCGGGGCGGCCGTCGCCGTACGCCGGTCAGGCCACCGGAACCCCGCGGTGCGCCGCGGCCGCCTCGATCAGCGAGGACATCACCCGCGTGTCCTTGTCACGCTCCGGGTGCCACTGCACGCCCAGCGCCCAGCGCGCCGGGTCGGGCAGCTCGATCGCCTCCACCGTCCCGTCGAGCGCGTGCGCCGAGACGACCAGGCCGCGCCCCAGGCGCTCGACCGCCTGATGGTGGTAGGTCGGTACCTGCGCCTCCTCCGGGACCAGCTCGGCGTACCGGGTGCCCGGGACGGGGCGCACCGGGTGCCAGGAGGTGACGTCCGGGGTGTCGACGTGGCCGTCGATGTGCTGGACCAGCGTGCCGCCCAGGGCCACGTTCAGCGCCTGCATCCCCCGGCAGATGCCGAGCACGGGCACGTCCGCCTCCAGCGCCGCGTTGATCAGGGCCAGCTCCCAGTGGTCGCGGACCGTCGCGGGCGGGCCCGTACGGGGGTCGCGTGCGGCGCCGTAGTGGACCGGGTCCAGGTCCGGGCCGCCCGCGACCACGAGGCCGTCCACCCGGCTCAACACCTCCGCCGCCGCACCGGGTTCGTCCGGGGGCAGCAGTACGGCCGCGCCGCCCGCCGCCTGGACGAGTGCGTAGTACCCGGCCGGTACGAGGGACGTAGGCAGGTCCCACACCCCGTAGCGGGTGGATTCCTCGACGTAGGTGGTGATGCCGATGAGCGGCCTGGGCACGTTCTCTACCTCCGTGAACGGGACGGCGGACGACAGGACAGGACGGGACAGGACAGGATCTCAGTCGCGGGCCAGCTCCGCCTCGGCTTCCGCGAGGGCCGCGAACTCCTCCTCGGGGGCCGAGGCCACCAGGTGGTGGCGGCTGTGGAAGGCGAAGTAGGCCAGGGCGACGGCGTACACGGCCAGGGCGATGAAGGCCGCGTCCTTGTCCACCAGGAAGGTCGCGACCAGGGCCGACAGGGCGAGCGCGAAGGCCACCGAGGAGGTCAGGATGCCGCCCGGGGTGCGGTACGGACGCGCCAGCTGCGGCTCCCGGCGGCGCAGCACGATGTGCGAGAGCGCCATCAGGGCGTAGGAGATGGTCGCGCCGAAGACCGCGATGTTGAGCATGCGGGCGCCGTTGCCGGTGGCCGCGGCCAGGGCGAAGCCGATCGCGCCGGGGATGACCAGGCCGAGGTACGGGGCCTTGCGCTTGGAGGTCAGGGACAGGAAGCGGGGCAGGTAGCCGGCCCGGGAGAGGGCGAAGAGCTGGCGCGATCCCGCGTAGATCAGCGAGAAGAAGGAGGCCACCAGGCCCGCCAGACCCGCGTAGTTCACGAAACGGCTCAGTGCGGTCGGGCCGCCGTCCCCTTCCAGGGCGACCACCAGCGGATTGCCGGCCGTCTTGACGGCGTCTGCGCCCTGCGCGCCGGTCGCCGCGAAGAAGGTGATCAGGGCCAGCAGGGCGAGGATGCCCATGGAGATGGACAGCGCCTTCGGCATGGAACGGACCGGGTCCTTCGCCTCCTCGGCCGCCAGCGGTACGCCTTCCACGCCGAGGAAGAACCACATGCCGAAGGGGAAGGCGGCCCAGATGCCGAGCACGCCCAGCGGCAGCCAGGAGTTCGAGCCGAAGGCGGTCGGGTCGACCGGGATGTCGTTGAGGCCGTCCGCGCTGAACTCCGTGAAGGCGCCGACCGCGAAGATCAGCAGTGCGGCGACGGCGACGGCGGTCACGACGAGGCTGAAGCGGAGCGCCTCGCCGACGCCCCACAGGTGCACGCCGATGAAGATCACGAAGCAGCCGAGGTAGACGGGCCAGCTGGAGGTGAGGCCGAAGAGGCCGAGGGACTCCACGTAGTCGCCGATGAAGATGACGATCGCCGCGGGGGCCAGGATGTATTCGATGAGGATGGCGGTGCCGGTCAGGAAGCCGCCCCAGGGGCCCAGCGCGCGGCGGGCGAAGCCGTAGCCGCCGCCCGCCGTCGGCAGGATCGTCGACAGCTCGGCGAGGGAGAAGACCAGGCAGGCGTACATGGCGCCCATCAGGACGGTGGCGATGGCGAGACCGCCGAAGCCGCCCTTGTCGAGCCCGACGTTCCAGCCGGAGAAGTCCCCGGAGACGACGTAGGCGACGCCGAGGCCGGTCAGGAGCAGCCACCCGGCACTGCCGCGGCGCAGCGTGCGGCGCTCCAGGTAGTCGTCCGGGCCGTCGCCGCCGGCGGGTGACGTGGTGGGTGCGGGTACGGCTGCCAGCCGTGCCTCGGTGTCGTCGGCCATCGTGCGCTCCTGCCTCAGGGCAATGGTTGTGGGGCGTACCTTTGTCCTAGTGGAGCGGAGCGCGCAAGACCTCTGCGTAAAACAGAAGTTACGAAAGCCTCTCGGGCGCCCCGAGATCCCCGCCCCCCGGCCGGCTCAGGCGAGGAAGCCGCGCAGCAGTGCGGCCGTGCCGCAGCAGTGCTCGCGCATGGTCGCGCGGGCCCGAGCCGCATCCCCCTCCAATACCGACTCCACCAGCGCGCTGTGCTGCTGCTGGGAGTGCTCCAGGTTGCGCACCAGCAGCGGGATGCAGTCGAGCAGGTCGTTGACCGTGGCACGGACGGCCGCGTACTGGGCCGTCAGGGTGGCCGACCCGGCGAGCTCGCACAGCGCGAGGTGGAAGAGCGTGTCTTGCCTGCGGTAGTCCGCCAGCGGGGCGTCGTGGGTGGCGTCCAGGGCCGCGAGCAGCCGTTCGGTGCCCTCTTCGGTCAGCCCCTGGGAGGCGCACAGCCCGGCCGCCCCCACCTCCAGGACCTCGCGGAAGCGCAGCACGTCCTCGATGTCCACGCCCGCCACCCGCCTGCGCAGCTCCTCCTCCGTGCCGCCGGCCGGGGTGTCGGGACGGGGCAGCACGAACGTTCCGCCGTACCGGCCGCGCCGCGCCTCCACCAGGCCCTGGTCCTGAAGTACCTTCAGGACCTCGCGCAGGGTGACCCGGCTGATCCCCATCCGCTCGGCCAGCTCGCGCTCGGGCGGCAGCCTTTCGCCGCCGGGCACCAGGCCCAGGCGGACCACCTGGAGGATCTGCTGCAGCGCCTCCTCGAAGCCGTTGCCCGCCCGCACCTGGCGCAGCACCGGGTTCAGGCGCCGGGCGGCGTCGCCCTCGCTCGCCGTATCGGTCATCTCGGTCCCTCCCCTTCCCAAGCAATGGTTCTATTCAATACCTTAGGCCTCCTCGGCTCACCGAAGGAGAGATTCCCGTGGTAGACCGCAAGCCGCCGCTCGCGCCCGAGGAGCTCCGTGCCCTCGTCGCCAGCGGTGAGATCGACACCGTGGTCCTGGCCTTCCCCGACATGCAGGGGCGGCTCCAGGGCAAGCGGTTCGCCGCACAGTTCTTCCTGGACGAGGTCCTCGCGCACGGCACCGAGGGCTGCAACTACCTGCTGGCCGTCGACACCGACATGAACACCGTCGACGGCTACGAGATGTCCTCCTGGGAGCGGGGCTACGGCGACTTCGCCATGCATCCCGACCCCGCCACCCTGCGCCGCATCCCCTGGAACCCCGGCAGCGCCTTCATCCTGGCCGACCTCGCCTGGAACGACGGCACCCCCGTCGTGGCCGCCCCCCGCCAGATCCTGCGCCGCCAGCTGGAACGCCTCGCCGAGCACGGATACACCGCGATGGTCGGCACCGAGCTGGAGTTCATGGTCTTCCAGGACACCTACGAGCAGGCCTGGAACGCCAACTACCGCGGCCTGACCCCCGCCAACCAGTACAACATCGACTACTCGGTCCTCGGGACCGGCCGTGTCGAACCCCTGCTGCGCCGGATCCGCAACGAGATGCAGGCCGCCGGTCTGACCGTCGAGTCGGCCAAGGGCGAGTGCAACCTCGGCCAGCACGAGATCGCCTTCCGCTACGACGAGGCGCTCACCACCTGCGACCAGCACTCCGTCTACAAGACCGGCGCCAAGGAGATCGCCGCACAGGAAGGCGTCTCGCTCACCTTCATGGCCAAGTACGACGAGCGCGAGGGCAACTCCTGTCATATCCACCTCTCCCTCACCGACGCCGACGGACGCAACGCGATGGCCGGAGAGGGCCACGAGGAACACGGTATGTCACCGGTGATGCGCCACTTCCTGGCCGGCCAGCTCGCCGCGTTGCGCGACTTCTCCCTTCTCTACGCCCCGAACATCAACTCGTACAAGCGTTTCCGGCCCGGATCCTTCGCGCCGACCGCCGTCGCCTGGGGCCTCGACAACCGCACCTGCGCCCTGCGCGTCGTCGGCCACGGCCGCTCCATGCGCTTCGAGAACCGCCTCCCCGGCGGCGACGTCAACCCCTACCTCGCCGTCGCCGGCCTGGTCGCGGCCGGCCTCTACGGCATCGAGAACCGCCTGGAACTGCCCCCGATCTGCACCGGCAACGCCTACACCGGCGACTACGCCCACGTCCCCGCGACCCTGCGCGAGGCCGCCGAACTCTGGGAGAACAGCGAGATCGCCAAGGCCGCGTTCGGCCCCGAGGTCGTCGCCCACTACCGGAACATGGCCCGCGTGGAACTCGACGCCTACGACTCCGCGGTGACCGACTGGGAGCTTCGCCGCTCCTTCGAACGCCTGTAGTCATCCACGCCACCGAACCGAAACTGTGAGGCACCACGTGTCCGATGCGCTGGCCCCCTTCGATCTGAGAGTGCTCAATCCGGCCACCGAGGAACTCGTCGCCGTCGTCCCGGCCGCCACACGGGACGACGTCGACGCCGCCGTCGCCCGGGCCGCCGCGGCCCAGCGCGCCTGGGCGGCGGCCGCCCCCGCCGACCGGGCCCGCCTGCTGCGCCGCTTCGCCGCGGTCGTCGACGCACACGTCGAGGAACTGGCGCAGCTGGAGGTCCGCGAAGCCGGCCACACAATCGGCAACGCCCGCTGGGAAGCCGGCAACGTACGCGACCTCCTCGACTTCGCCGCCGGGGGCGTGGAACGGCTCTCCGGCCGTCAGATCCCCGTCGCCGGCGGCATCGACGTCACCTTCCTCGAACCCCTCGGCGTCATCGGCGTGATCGCCCCGTGGAACTTCCCCCTGCCGATCGCCGCCTGGGGCCTGGCCCCGGCCCTCGCCGCAGGCAACGCCGTCATCCTCAAGCCCGCCGAGACCACCCCCCTGACCGCGCTGCGCCTCGCCGAACTCGCCCTTGAGGCCGGGATCCCCGAGCACCTCTTCCAGGTGCTCCCCGGCCGCGGCGACACCGCGGGCGACGCCCTCGTCGAACACCCCGGCGTCGCGAAGATCGTCTTCACCGGCTCCACCCGGGTCGGCAAGCAGATCATGGCCAAGTGCGCCGAACGGGTGAAGCGCGTCACCCTCGAACTCGGCGGCAAGAGCCCCAACATCGTCTTCGCCGACGCCGACCTGGAGGCCGCCGCGGCCGCCGCCCCCATGTCCTTCCTCGACAACACCGGCCAGGACTGCTGCGCCCGCACCCGCATCCTCGTCCAGCGCTCCGCGTACGACCGCTTCCTCGACCTCGTCGCCCCCCGCATCGCGGACGTCGCCGTCGGCGACCCGCTCGACGAGAAGACGCAGATGGGCCCGCTGATCTCCCGGTCCCAGCTGGACCGAGTCCGGTCCTTCGTCACCGACGACCTCACCGCGGTCCGCGGCACCGCCCCCGAAGGCCCCGGCTTCTGGTACCCGCCGACCCTCGTCACCGATGTCGACCCCGCCGCGCCCGTCGCCGTCGAGGAGGTCTTCGGGCCCGTCGCCGTCGTCCTGCCCTTCGAGGACGAGGAGGACGCCGTACGCCTGGCCAACGCCACCGCATACGGCCTCTCCGGTTCCCTGTGGACCCGGGACATCGGCCGCGCGCTGCGCGTCTCGCGGGCCGTCGCCGCCGGCAACCTGTCCGTCAACTCCCACAGCAGCGTCCGCTACTGGACCCCCTTCGGCGGCTACAAGCAGTCCGGGCTCGGCCGTGAGCTCGGACCCGACGCCCTCACCGCTTTCACCGAGACCAAGAACGTCTTCATCAGCACGGAGGCCTGACCCCATGTCCGTAGAGCCCAACGCGATCATCTGCCGCCGCCTCGTCGGCCGCACCGCCGTCATCACGGGAGCCGGCAGCGGCATCGGCCTCGCCACCGCCCGCCGACTGGCCTCCGAAGGCGCCAACGTCGTCTGCGCGGACATCGACGAGACGGCCGGCAAGGCCGCCGCCGAGGAGGTCGGAGGCCTCTTCGTGAAGGTCGACGTCACCGACAAGGAAGACGTCGAGGCCCTCTTCAAGACCGCCTTCGACACCTACGGCTCCGTCGACATCGCCTTCAACAACGCGGGCATCTCGCCCCCGGACGACGACTCCATCCTCACCACCGAGCTCGACGCCTGGCGCCGCGTCCAGGACGTCAACCTCACCTCCGTCTACCTCTGCTGCAAGGCCGCACTGCCCTACATGCAGCGCCAGGGCCGCGGCTCCATCATCAACACCGCCTCCTTCGTCGCCATCATGGGCGCCGCCACCTCCCAGATCTCCTACACGGCTTCCAAGGGCGGCGTCCTCGCCATGTCGCGCGAGCTCGGCGTCCAGTTCGCCCGCGAGGGCATCCGCGTCAACGCCCTGTGCCCGGGGCCCGTCAACACCCCGCTGCTCCAGGAACTGTTCGCCAAGGACCCCGAGCGCGCCGCCCGCCGCCTCGTGCACATCCCGCTGGGCCGGTTCGCCGAGCCCACCGAGATCGCCGCCGCCGTCGCCTTCCTCGCCAGCGACGACTCTTCCTTCATCAACGCCACCGACTTCCTCGTCGACGGTGGCATCTCGGGCGCGTACGTCACGCCCCTCTAGAGCTCACCCACCACCACCCACCCGACAGCCGGGCGTCGCACGACGCCCGGCTGTCGTGCTCCACCGCCCGTGACGCCTTCACCGCCAGGAGCGATCACCCGTGTCCCCACGCACCACCACCCAGCGCCTCCAGGCGCTCGCCGCCGCCGCGGTCACCGTGGCGGCCCTCGTCGCCGCCGGCCCCACCGCCGCGGCCGCAGGCCCCCTTGCGCACTGCGCCACCCCGCGGCTGACGACCGGCTGGTACGGCGACAACCAGGCGCGCCTCCAGCAGCTCATCGACCGCTACGGCCGCTGCGGCCCCCACCGCCCCACCCGCGCCAGGCCCGTCGCCGTCTTCGACTGGGACAACACCGTCGTCAAGAACGACGTCGGCGACGCCACCATGTTCTGGCTGCTCCGCAACGGCAAGGTCCGCCAGCCCGCCCGCGGGGACTGGACCACCACCAGCCGCTTCCTGAGCCCGGCCGCCGCCGGGGCCCTCGCCGACGCCTGCGCCGCCCTCGCCCGCCCGGGCACCCCGCTGCCCACCGGGACCCCCGCGGGAGCCGGCTGCGCGGACGAGATCAGGGCGGTCTACGGCACCGCCGCGACCCGCACCGGAGCCACCGCCTTCACCGGCTGGGACCGCCGCACGATGGAACCCGGGTACGCCTGGCTGCCCCAGCTGATGCAGGGCTGGACCGCCCACGAGATCCGCGGCTTCGCCGCCGCCGCCCGCACCGAGAACCTCGACGCGCCCGTCGGCGCCACCCAGCAGGTCGGCACCGGCAGCGCCACCGGGTGGGTGCGCTACTACGACCAGCAGAAGGACCTGATCAAGAGCCTCGTCAAGGCCGGCTTCGACGTCTGGATCAGCTCGGCCTCCCCCCAGCCGGTCGTCGAGGTCTGGGCCGCGGCCGTCGGCATCGGCGCCGACCGCGTCATCGGCATCCGCAACACCACGACCCGCGGCGGGGCGTACACCGCCCACCTCCAGGGATGCGGCTCCGTCGCGGACGGAGCCGACACGATGATCACGTACATCGACGGCAAGCGCTGCTGGATCAACAAAGAGGTCTTCGGAGTGCGCGGCCCCGCCGCCGGGACGGTCCAGCCGCCCGCCCGCCGCCCGGTGTTCGCGGCGGGAGACTCCGACACCGACATCACGTTCCTGCGGGACGCGACCGTCCTGCGGCTCGCGGTGAACCGGAACAAGACCGAGCTCATGTGCCGGGCCTACGACAACAGCGACGGCAAATGGATCGTCAACCCGATGTTCATCGAGCCCAAGAAGCAGAGGACCAGCCCCTACCCCTGCTCCACCACCGGCTACATCGACCACGACGGCACCGCCGGCCCGGTCCGCCGCGACGACACGAGCGTCATTCCGGATCAGGCGGACACCGTGTTCCAGGCCGTCACAGAAAGGTGAGGCCCTCGCCCCGATAGGTCGGCACACTGCCCGAGACCCGGTCGCCCTCCACAAGGTGCAGGGTGTCGAACCGCTCGCACAGTTCGCCGGCCTTCGCATGGCGGAACCAGACCCGGTCGCCGATCAGCAGGTCGTCGGCCGGGCTCCCCAGCAGCGGCGTCTGCACCTCGCCCGCGCCCTCCTGCGGGTCGTAGCGCAGCCCCTGCGGCAGGTACGGGACCGGCAGCCGGTCCGGGCCGGGCGCCCCGGACGCCGGGTAGCCGCCGCCGAGCACCGTGACCACCCCCACCCCGGGCCGGCGTACCACCGGCTGGGCGAAGAGGGCGGCCGGTCGGCCGCTGAACGAGGTGTAGTTGTCGAAGAGCCGCGGCACGTACAGCCCCGACCCAGCGGCGATCTCGGTCACCGCCTCCTCGGCCGCGGTCTGCTGCACGCTGCCCGTGCCGCCGCCGTTGACGAACTCCAGGTCCGGTACGACGGCCCGTACGGCCGCCACCACCGCGGCCCGGCGCGCCGCCAACTCCCTGCGGGCCGCGCCCTGCATCAGCCGGATCGCCCGAGACCGCAGGGGGCGCCCCGCCAGAGCGTCCCCGACCCCGGCGACATGGCCCTCGTACGCCATCAGCCCCACCACCCGGAACCCGGGGCGCGCGACGACTGCCCGGGCCAGCGCCGCCAGTTCCGCCGGTTCGCGCAGCGGCGACCGGCGCGCGCCCACCCGGATCCGGCCGCCCATCAGGTGCAGGGCGGTGTCCAGTTCCAGGCACACCCGGATCTCCTCGGCACCGCCGTCACGGGCCGCGTCGACCAGGTCCAGCTGCGCGGGGTCGTCCACCATCACGGTGACGGCCGCGGCCAGCTTGGCGTCGCCGGCCAGCTCGCCGAAACCGGCCCGGTCCGCGGAGGGGTAGGCGAGGAGCACGTCCTCGAACCCGGAACGGGCCAGCCAGAGCGACTCGGCGAGGGTGTACGACATGATCCCGGCGAACCCGGGGCGGGCCAGCACCCGTTCGAGCAAAGCACGGCACCGGACCGACTTGCTGGCGACCCGGACCGGCTTGCCGCCGGCCCGGCGCACGAGATCGTCTGCATTGGCGTCGAAGGCCTCGACATCCACGATGGCCAGCGGCGCGTCCAGGTGCGCGGTCGCCCGGTCGTACCGGGCGCGGTCGGCGGCGGGGGAGTTCATGGGCGGCAGCTTGCCAGAGGTCTCTACCGGTGGGTAGGGCCCCGGGCCAACCCCCGGGGCTCCGCCCGGACCCCGTGCCTCGAACACCGGCGAGGCTGGAGGGGGCGAGGCCGAGGGGCAGCGTGGCCGGGGGAGAGGCGGCGCGGCAGTGGTGAGGGGGATCTGCCGGGCCGGGGTGGGGACAGGTCGGGGCGTCGGCCGGGACGTAGAACGTGGCCCGACGGGACCGCTCCGCCGGGTGGGTGTCCGCGAACCCCGTAGAGTACGGGCAGGCAGCCGTACGGAACGGGGGGCGGAGCCGCCGGATGACCACGACGACACCGCGGACCACGATCCCGGGCGAGCCCGACCCCTGGTCCCCGCCGCCCCGGCCCACCCACGTCCCGCCGCGCCGTCACCCCGGCCGCGTCGTGGCCGCCACCCTCTGCCTCGTCCTCGGCGGCGGCCTCGTCGGCGGAGCCGCCCTCACCACCTGGGCCGAACACCGCGCCGCGAACCGCCCCCTGCCCGCCGACGCCGCCTACCGCAAGGCCGGCTCGCTGTGGCGCGCGGCCCCCGTGGACAGCCTCTTTCCGCCCGTCCTCGCCGGCCCCTCGGCCGGCCCCGGCGGCGCCGACCGCACCTGGACCCGCGTCGCGCTCGCCCCCGACGCCGACTGCCCCGCCGCCCTGCCCGCCGACTGGCTGGCCGCGGTGGCCGAGACCGGCTGCACCCGCGTGCTCCGCGCCACCTACACCGACGCCACCCGCAGCGCCCTGATCGCCGTCGGCATGGTCTTCACTCCCGCCGACGGGCCCACGATGAGCTCCCTCCGGGGCCGACTCACCGCCCCGCCCGCCTACGGGTTCGCCGACGACCAGCGCGCCGCCTGGGCCGCCTCCGTACGCACCGAGGCCCCCGTTGTCGTCTATGCCGTCTCCGCCTTCGCCGACGGCCGCCCCCAGGAGGCCCCGCGCCCGGCCGGGGACCTCGTCGCGAAGGGCGCCACGGGCGCCGCCGCTCAGGCGGGCCTCGGCCACGAGGCCACGGCGGTCGCCGACCGCATCGGGGACGGTCTGGCGGCCCTCGCCGCACCGCCCGTCACCCCAGCCCCGAAGGCCGCACGATGACCCTCGCCGGAGCCTCCGCCCGGGCCCTCCCCCGTGGTGCGGCCGTGCTCGCCGCCGCCGCTCTCCTGGCCACCGCCACTGCCGCCCCGGCCGCTGCCGACACCATCCGCGACCGCCAGTGGGGGCTCCTGGCCCTGCGCGCCGAGGAGGCCTGGGGCACCACCCGCGGGGACGGCGTGACCGTCGCCGTCCTCGACACCGGCGTCGACGAGTCCCACCCGGACCTGTCCGGCCAGGTCCTCGCCGGCACCGACCTCATCGGCATGGGCGCCGGCCCCGGCGACCGGGCCTGGGCCCGCCACGGGACTGCCATGGCGAGCATCATCGCCGGGCACGGGCACGGTCCGAGCCGCAGCCAGGGAGTCCTCGGCGTCGCGCCGCAGGCGCGGATCCTGCCCGTACGGGTGATCCTCGAAGAGAGCGACCCGGGCCGGGCCAAGGCACGCGAAAGCAAGGGCGGTGCCCTGGCCGAAGGCATCCGCTGGGCCGCAGACCACGGGGCCGACGTGATCAACCTGTCCCTCGGCGACGACAGCGACTCCGCCCACCACGAGGCGGGCGAGGACGAGGCGGTCCAGTATGCGCTCGCCAAGGGGGTGGTCGTCGTGGCCTCCGCAGGCAACGGCGGCGAGTCGGGCGACCGCGTCTCCTACCCGGCCGCCTACCCGGGGGTCATCGCCGTGACTGCGGTCGACCGCCGCGGCCGGAAGGCGAAATTCTCCACGCGCAATTGGTATGCCACCGTGAGCGCCCCCGGAGTCGACGTCGTCATCGCCGACCCGGACCGCTCCTACTACGAGGGCTGGGGCACCAGCGCCGCCGCCGCCTTCGTCTCCGGAGCGGCGGCCCTGGTCAGGGCCGCGCACCCCGATCTGTCCCCCGCCCAGATCAAGAAGCTGCTGGAGGACACCGCCTCCGACTCCCCGGCCGGTGGTCGCGACGACGCCCGCGGCCACGGAATGGTCGATCCCGCAGCCGCCCTCCAGGTCGCGGACGAGATGCGGCCCGAGGCTGCGGTACCCGCCCCGGCCCCGGCCGCCGCCCGGTACTTCGGCCCGGGCCCCGAGCCGGTCCGCCCGCCGGAGCGCGGCGCCCGGCTCGGCGCTCCGGCCGCCGCGGCCGCCGGAGCGGTGCTGCTCGTGCTGGCCGCCGTACTGGCCCGGCGCCCGCGACGTGGTCCCCGGGGCGGCGGCGCGGACCCGGCACAGTAGGGTCGGGTAACTGTGGCGAACATGGCGAACAAGAACATTCCCGACCCGGGCTTCTCCGACGACGACGGCTCCGCCGATCCCGAGCTGACCGCGGCCCTCGCCGCATGGGCCGAGGACCGCACGCAGGAGCCGCGCGTCCTGGCGGCACTGAAGGGCGCCCGCCTGCTGGTCCCGGTGGTGGCCGTCCTCGGCGAGGTGGAGACCGACCCGGAGACCGGACTCAAGCGGGAGAAGACCAGCGACATGGCCGTCCCGACCCTGCGGGCGGGGGACCGGCGGGCCCTGCCGGCCTTCACCTCGATCGCCTCGCTCGCGCTCTGGGACCCGGCCGCCCGGCCGGTGGCCGTCCCGCTGCACCAGGCTCTGGCGGCCGCCGCGCACGAGAAGGCCGACACCGTCGTGCTGGACCTGGCCGGCCCGGTCGCCTACCAGCTGACCGGGCCTGCGCTGCTCGCGCTCGCCGAGGGCCGCACGAACACCGACCCACTGGCCGACCCCGCCGTGCGGGAGGCCGTACGGGCCGCCGTGTCCGCCGAGCCGGCCGTGCGGTGCGCCCACCTCGGCCCGGGCGGCGCCGACGCTGACGGAACCCTGGCGATCGTGCTGGCCGCCGACGCCCAGGCCCCCGCCGCGGCCCGCCGCGTCGCCGAGGCCCTGGCGGCGGACACCACCCTGCGGGCCCGCTTGGTGCGCGGCCTCGACCTGGCGCTGCTGCCGCCGGACGCTCCGGTCCCGCCCGGCGAGCCCCTCTACACCCGCTGAACGACGCGGGAGGGGCGGGCCGTGTCGTCACGGCCCGCCCCTCCCGCGTGGTGCTCGTCCCCGGATCAGCCGAAGACGGGACCGGTGAACTTCTCGCCCGGGCCCTGGCCCGGCTCGTCCGGGACGACCGAGGCCTCGCGGAAGGCCAGCTGGAGCGACTTCAGACCGTCGCGCAGCGGGGCGGCGTGGAAGGAGCTGATCTCGGTGGCGCTCGCGGTGACGAGTCCGGCCAGGGCCGTGATCAGCTTGCGGGCCTCGTCGAGGTCCTTGTGCTCGGAGTCCGGCTTGTCCAGGCCCAGGTTGACCGCCGCGGCGCTCAGCAGGTGCACGGCCACCGTCGTGATCACCTCGACGGCGGGCACGTCCGCGATGTCGCGGGTCATGGCGTCGTAGTCGGGGGCGCCGTCGGCAGCGGGGTCGGTGGAGGGTGTCGCGTCAGTCATGAGCCCCACGATATGCCGTGCGGCGGGCTTGCAACGCGGGTGCTAGTATGTACATCGACCGGCCGGATGCCATGGTGTCCGGCCCACAAGTGGAGGCTCCGTTCTCCCACCTGACCGCCTTCCGGGGCGGCGGGTCACCGGTCAGGCGGCATCCATCGTTCCGTACGGACGATGGAAAGCCGCCCGAGTCTGCGCCCCGCGTGCTGCATGCGGCGGTGCTCCGGTCGTTTTGGAGCCCCTGCCTGTGCCCGGCGGGGCTTTTTCATTCTCCCGCTGTGGTCGGTCTGACGGAAATACACGTCAGCGGCTGTCTGCCAGGCAGTCGTGTGGTGCTACCGAGGAGGATCCATCAGCACCGAGCCCCGCATCAACGACCGGATTCGCGTTCCCGAGGTACGACTCGTCGGTCCCAGCGGCGAGCAGGTCGGCATCGTGCCGCTTGCCAAGGCGCTTGAGCTGGCACAGGAGTACGACCTCGACCTGGTCGAGGTCGCGGCGTCCGCACGCCCGCCGGTCTGCAAGCTCATGGACTACGGCAAGTTCAAGTACGAGTCGGCCATGAAGGCCCGTGAGGCGCGCAAGAACCAGGCGCACACGGTCATCAAGGAAATGAAGCTCCGGCCGAAGATCGACCCGCACGACTACGACACCAAGAAGGGTCACGTCGTTCGGTTCCTCAAGCAGGGCGACAAGGTCAAGATCACGATCATGTTCCGTGGTCGCGAGCAGTCCCGGCCGGAACTCGGCTACCGACTGCTGCAGCGTCTCGCTTCGGACGTCGAGGAGCTCGGCTTCATCGAGTCGAACCCGAAGCAGGACGGCCGAAACATGATCATGGTCCTCGGTCCGCACAAGAAGAAGACCGAGGCCATGGCCGAAGCCCGCGAGGCGCAGGCCGCACGCAAGGCCGAGCGCCAGGGCGCCGCCGCCGCCGACGAAGCGACTCCCTCCCAGGAGGCCGCCCCGGTCGAGGCGACGGACGCCAAGGATGCCAAGGTCACCGAGGCCGACGCCGGTGAGGCGAACGCCGAGGCCTGATTCCGAGGCACCTGTCTCGAATCACCTACACACCATGACGCTCCCCCGAGCCGGTCCGGTGCGGACCGGCGAGGGAGCGCCACCGACGAGGAGATAACGGCGCCATGCCGAAGAACAAGACGCACAGCGGTACCAAGAAGCGTTTCAAGGTCACCGGCTCCGGCAAGGTGCTCCGCGAGCGCGCCGGCAAGCGCCACCTGCTCGAGCACAAGTCGTCCCGCCTGACCCGTCGCCTCACCGGCAACGCGGAGATGGCTCCCGGCGACGCCGCGAAGATCAAGAAGCTTCTCGGCATCTGACATCTCCGCTCCCCCTGCCGGGAGCGGAAGCATGTCGAGACCGGGACCCCATCGAATTTCCGGGTCGTGTGAAGACACCCACGGCCCCGCTACAAGGAGTTAAAAAGTGGCACGCGTCAAGCGGGCAGTAAACGCCCACAAGAAGCGCCGGGCGATCCTCGAGGCGGCCTCCGGCTACCGCGGTCAGCGTTCGCGCCTGTACCGCAAGGCCAAGGAGCAGGTCACCCACTCGCTGGTCTACAACTTCAACGACCGCAAGAAGCGCAAGGGCGACTTCCGTCAGCTGTGGATCCAGCGCATCAACGCCGCTGCCCGCCAGAACGGCATGACGTACAACCGCCTCATCCAGGGTCTGAAGGCCGCCAACATCGAGGTGGACCGCAAGATCCTCGCGGAGCTGGCCGTCAACGACGCCAACGCGTTCGCCGCCCTCGTCGAGGTCGCGCAGAAGGCGCTCCCGGCCGACGTCAACGCCCCCAAGGCCGCTGCCTAAGGGCTAGCCGGCCCGCGATCACGCGGCCGGCCCCCACGGACCCGCAGGCATTCGCCTGCGGGTCCGTGTGCTTTCGCCCCGCACCACGTCCGCCCGCCGGCCGCGCCCGCGCGCGCTCCGGAACCCCGAGAGAGAACCGCAGACCATGGCTACCCCCGCCGAGCTGATCTCCCCCCGATCCCCGCGGGTGGCCGCCGCCAGGCGACTGGCGCGGCGCAACTTCCGCACCAAGGAGCGCCGGTTCATCGCCGAGGGCCCGCAGGCGGTCCGCGAGGCCGTCGAGCACCGCGGTCCCACGGGCGCCCCGACCCTGATCGAGCTGTTCGCCACCGTCGAGGCCGCCGAGCGCCATCCCGAGATCATCGGCGCGGCCCTGGACGCGGGGGCCCGTGTGCACCACGCCTCCGACGAGGTGCTCGCCGAGGTCTCCCAGACCGTCACCCCCCAGGGGATCGTGGGCGTCTGCCACTTCCTCGACTCGCCCTTCGAAGAGATCCTCAAGGCCGGGCCCAGACTCGTCGCCGTCCTCGCGCACGTGCGCGACCCCGGCAACGCGGGTACGGTGCTGCGCTGCGCGGACGCCGCCGGGGCCGACGCGGTGGTGCTGACCGACGCCTCCGTGGACCTCTACAACCCCAAGTCCGTACGGGCCTCCGTGGGCTCCCTCTTCCACCTGCCGGTCGCCGTCGGCGTTCCGGTGGAGCAGGCCGTCGCAGGGTTGCGCGCCGCCGGCGTACGGATCCTCGCGGCCGACGGGGCCGGCGAGGACGACCTCGACGCCGAACTGGACGCCGGCACCATGGGTGGCCCCTCCGCCTGGGTGTTCGGCAACGAGGCCTGGGGCCTTCCGGAGGAGACCCGGGCGCTCGCGGACGCCGTCGTACGGGTCCCGATCCACGGGAAGGCGGAGAGTCTGAACCTGGCGACGGCCGCCGCCGTGTGTCTCTACGCGTCCGCGCGTGCACAGCGGGCGCCCGGAGGGTGCCGCTCCGTGACCCCCAGCTAGTAGTGTGGCGGCCCGGGGGGCCCACTGCGCTACTCGGAGATGTGGGGTACGGGGACATGACCGTCGGTACGAACAGCTGGCCCGGAGCCGCGGACGCGGCCGAGGAGCCGTTCCTGGACGCCCTCGACCCTCCGGTCGCGGCCGCCGACGGGCTGTGCGGCGTACCGCCCCAGGCGGTGGACTCGGGCCGCGCCCGCGCCGCCCGGCCCGTGGTCCCCGCCGCGCGGGAGGCCGCCGAGGTCCCGGGCGCCGGACTCGGCTTCGAGGTGGACCCGGACCACCTGCCCGACGGGCTCGTCGTCGCCGACGACACCGGCCGGGTGGTCTGCTTCAACGCGGCCGCCGCGCGGATCACCGCTCTGGCGCCGCAGGAGGCGCTCGGCGCCCCCATCGACCGGGCCCTCCCGCTGGAGGACCTCGAAGGGCGCCGCTGGTGGGCGCTGACGGACCCGTACGGAGGCCTCGCCACCCGCCGCGGCCAGCCCGAGCGGAACCTGCTGCTTCCCGGCGGCCGGGAGGTGCTCGTCTCGGCCAGCTACATCCGCACCCACCCCACCGGCCCGGTCCGCCGGCTCGTCGTCACCCTGCGCGGCACCGAGGCCCGCCGCCGCACCGAACGCAGCCACGCCGAGCTGATCGCGACGGTGGCCCACGAGCTGCGCTCCCCGCTGACCTCCGTCAAGGGGTTCACCGCGACCCTGCTCGCCAAGTGGGAGCGGTTCACCGACGACCAGAAGCGGCTGATGCTGGAGACCGTCGACGCCGACGCCAACCGGGTCACCCGCCTCATCGCCGAGCTCCTCGACATCTCGCGCATCGACTCCGGCCGCCTGGAGGTGCGCCGCCAGCCGGTCGACATCGCCACCGCGGTGGGCCGCCACGTACAGGCACTCACCGCGAACGGCCAGGCGCCCGAGCGCTTCCTCGTCAGCATCAGCCGTCCGCTCCCCGACCTGTGGGCCGATCCGGACAAGATCGACCAGATCCTCGGCAACCTCCTCGAAAATGCGGTGCGCCACGGCGAGGGAACGGTCACCATCGGGGTGTCGCCGCATGAGAAGGGAACCGCCATCACCGTGTCCGACGAAGGCCCCGGGATCCCCGAGGAGTCGATGGCCCGCGTCTTCACCCGCTTCTGGCGGGGGAGCAAGCGCGGAGGCACCGGCCTGGGCCTCTACATCGTCAAGGGCATCGTCGAGGCGCACGGCGGCACCATCACGGTCGGCCGCGGCCCCGGCGGCGGCGCCGAGTTCCGATTTATCCTGCCCGTGAGCGCCCCGGCCTACCTCACGCAGTAGCCCTGCTGAGCGTCTCGCCGGGCGGCCCACGGGCTCCTCCACCCCCAGCGGCGCTTAGACTCGTCCTTTGGCACCTTTGTGTCCTTGTGCCGAGCGCGTCCTGCGCGTCGCGCGGGGGACCCAACCAGCCAGCCATCGGAAGTACGGGAAGAGATGTCGGCACCGAACAAGTCGTACGACCCTGTCGAGGTCGAGGCACTGAAACCGGAAGAGATCGAGCGCATGCGGGACGAGGCGCTCGCCGCCTTCGCGTCCGCCGGCGACCTCGACGCGCTGCGCGAGGCGAAGACCGCGCACATGGGCGACCGCTCGCCCCTGGCGCTCGCCAACCGCGAGATCGGCGCCCTGCCCCCGCAGGCCAAGGCCGAGGCGGGCAAGCGCGTGGGCCAGGCCCGCGGCGCCGTGAACAAGGCCTTCGGGGCCCGCACCGCCGAGCTCGAGGCCGAGCGCGACGAGCGGGTGCTGGTCGAGGAGGCGGTGGATGTCACGCTGCCGTACGACCGCACCCCCGCGGGCGCCCGGCACCCCCTGACCACGCTGATGGACCGCGTCGCGGACATCTTCGTCGGCATGGGGTACGAGGTCGCGGAGGGCCCCGAGGTCGAGGCGGAGTGGTTCAACTTCGACGCCCTCAACTTCACGCCCGACCACCCGGCGCGCCAGATGCAGGACACCTTCTTCGTCCGGGGCCCCGAGGGCACCGAGGGAGACGAGTCCGGTGTCGTGCTGCGCACCCACACCTCCCCGGTGCAGGCGCGCTCGCTCCTGGAGCGCAAGCCGCCCGTCTACATCGTCTGCCCGGGCCGCGTCTACCGCACCGACGAGCTCGACGCGACGCACACCCCGGTCTTCCACCAGGTCGAGCTGCTCGCCGTGGACGAGGGCCTGACCATGGCGGACCTGCGCGGCACCATCGACCACATGGTCAAGGAGCTCTTCGGCGAGGAGACCACCACCCGGCTGCGCCCGCACTTCTTCCCGTTCACCGAGCCGTCCGCCGAGATGGACATGCAGTGCTACGTGTGCCGCGGTGAGTCGGTGGGCAACCCCGACCGCCCGTGCCGGACCTGCTCCAGCGAGGGCTGGATCGAGCTCGGCGGCTGCGGCATGGTCAACCCCAAGGTGCTGACCGCCTGCGGTGTGGACCCGGAGAAGTACAGCGGGTTCGCCTTCGGCTTCGGCATCGAGCGGATGCTGATGTTCCGTCACAACGTTGAAGACATGCGAGACATGGTCGAGGGTGACGTTCGTTTCACCCGGCCTTTCGGGATGGAGATCTGATGCGGGTCCCGCTTTCGTGGCTGCGGGAGTACGTCGACCTCCCCGCCGGTGCATCCGGTCGCGACGTCGCGGCCAAGCTCGTCGACGCCGGCCTGGAGGTCGAGACGGTCGAGCAGCTCGGCGCCGGGCTCAAGGGCCCCCTCGTCGTCGGCCAGGTGCTGACCATCGAGGAGCTTGAGGGCTTCCGCAAGCCGATCCGCTTCTGCACGGTCGACGTCGGCACCGCCAACGGCACCGGCGAGCCGCAGGAGATCGTCTGCGGCGCCCGGAACTTCTCCGTCGGTGACAAGGTCGTCGTGGTCCTGCCCGGTGCCGTCCTGCCCGGCGACTTCGCGATCGCTTCGCGCAAGACGTACGGCAAGACCTCGCACGGCATGATCTGCTCCGGCGACGAGCTCGGCATGGGCGACGACGGCACGCACGGCATCATCGTGCTGCCGCCGGAGCACGAGACCGGCACCGACGCGATCGAGCTGCTCCAGCTCGTCGACGAGGTGCTGCACATCGACGTCACCCCGGACCGCGGCTACTGCATGTCCCTGCGCGGCATCGCCCGCGAGGTGGCGACCGCCTACGGCCTGCCGCTGCGTGACCCCGCGCTGCTCGACGTGCCCGGCCCGAACTCGTACGGCTACCCGGTCAGGATCGACGACCCGGCCGGCTGCGACCGCTTCACCGCCCGCACCGTCACCGGTCTCGACCCCGAGGCGCGCTCGCCGATCTGGCTCCAGCGCCGCCTTCAGAAGGCCGGCATGCGTCCGATCTCGCTCGCCGTCGACATCACCAACTACGTGATGCTCGAACTCGGCCAGCCGCTGCACGCCTACGACCGTTCGCGGATCGACGGCACCATCGGCGTCCGCCGCGCCGAGCAGGGCGAGAAGTTCACCACCCTCGACGGGGTCAAGCGCACGCTCGACGCCGAGGACCTGGTGATCACCGACAACAGCGGGCCGATCGGCCTCGCCGGCGTCATGGGCGGCGCCAACACCGAGATCGCTGACTCCGTCACCGACCCGGAGACCGGCGCCGTCACCGGGACCACCGACGTGGTCATCGAGGCCGCGCACTTCGACTCCGTGTCGATCTCGCGCACCGCCCGCCGCATGAAGCTCTCCTCCGAGGCCTCCAAGCGCTTCGAGCGGGGCGTCGACCCGCAGGCGGCCGCCGCGGCCGCCCAGCGGACCGTCGACCTGCTCGTGCTCCTCGCCGGCGGCACCGCGGAGGCCGGGGTCACCGAGGTCGTCGCCCCGGGCGCGCCGCGCACCATCGCGATGGCCGCCGACCACCCGGACCGGGTCGCGGGCATGGAGTACGGCCGCGAGACCGTCGTGCGCCGCCTCCAGGAGATCGGCTGCGACGTCTACGGCCAGGACGAGCTCGTGGTCACGCTGCCCTCGTGGCGGCCCGACCTCGCTGCGCCCAACGACCTCGCCGAAGAGGTCATCCGGCTGGAGGGCTACGGGAACCTCCCGTCGACCCTGCCGCAGGTGCCCTCCGGCCGCGGTCTGACCGCCCGGCAGCAGCTGCACCGCCGGGTCGGCCGTGCGCTCGCCGGTGCCGGCTACGTCGAGGCGCTCAGCTACCCCTTCCTCGGCGAAGGCGTCTTCGACCAGCTCCAGCTGCCGGCGCACGACGCCGCCCGCCAGGTCGTCAAGCTGGTCAACCCGCTCTCTGACGAGGAGCCGGCGCTGCGCACCACGCTGCTGCCGGGTCTGCTCGGCGCGCTGCGCCGCAACGACAGCCGGGGCAGCCACGACCTCGCGCTCTTCGAGACCGGTTCGGTCTTCCGGGCCGCCGCGCGGCCGGGTGCCGCCGTACGGCTGCCCGTCGACCGGCGTCCCACCGACGAGGAGATCGCCACCCTGGACGCGGCGCTGCCCGCGCAGCCGCGGTACGCCGCGGTCGTGCTGGCCGGTGCGCGCGAGCAGGCCGGCTGGTGGGGCAAGGGCCGCCCGGCCGACTGGGCCGACGCGGTCCAGGCCGCCCGGGCACTGGCCGTCGAGGCCGGTACCGAGCTCGTCGTCCGCCAGGGCCAGTACGGCCCCTGGCACCCGGGCCGCTGCGCCGAGCTGGTCGTCACGGTCGACGGTGTGGAGCAGGTCATCGGCCACGCCGGCGAGCTGCACCCGCGGGTGGTCAAGGCCATGGGCCTGCCGGCCCGCACCAGCGCGATGGAGATCGACCTGGACCGTCTCGCGGCGGCCGGCGGCACGGCCGTCCAGGCGCCGCGGATCTCCTCCTTCCCGGTGGCGACCCAGGACGTCGCGCTGATCGTGGACGCCTCCGTCCCGGCGTCCTCCGTGGAGGCCGCGCTGCGCAAGGGAGCGGGCGAACTCCTGGAGTCGCTGCGCCTGTTCGACGTGTTCACCGGTGAGCAGGTCGGCGAGGGCAAGAAGTCCCTGGCCTACGCGCTGCGCTTCCGGGCGGGTGACCGGACGCTGACCGCCGAGGAGTCCACGGCCGCGCGCGACGCCGCAGTGGCGCTCGCCGGCGAGCGGACCGGGGCGGTGCTCCGGGGCGCGTAGCCGAACGGTCCCCGGACCCGATCAGTGCCTGATGGGGGGCGTATCCGCAACCGGATGCGCCCCCCCGCGCCATGGCGGGTACGGGGAGCCGCTGCCTCACCTGTCGGGGTGAGGTCCCCACGGCCCATGCCGGGGGCAGCCGTCCGGTTGGTGCACCGGGGCGGCTCGCGGGCGGCGAGGCCCTGGCGGGCGCGCGATGCCCGGCGCCGGCCACGCGTGCCGGGCCTGGTGGATGGGCCCGGCACACGTCCGGTCCGGTCCGCTGCCGGGGCCCGGCGACCAACCGGGCGCCGGCGGAACCGGAAGGCGCCGCCCGCCTGCCGTGGAGTGTCGGGCAGACAGCAGGACGGGCGGCGCGGTGACGGGTCGTCGCACTGTTCGAGGGGGAGCCGACGACCCGAGCTCCTCTTGGCGAGGGTCTTCAGTGAAGCGCCTGCGGGGGTCCGTGCGGCAGAGTGCGGATCGCATTTATGCGCGTACTCACTTCACACCCCGTGTGAACCGCACACCCACTAGCCTGGTACCGACGAGCTCCGGGAGCGGCCCATGCAGCCCAATGTCCTGCTCGACGCCCTCCTCGCCGAGGCGGGCATGTCCCACGCAGGGCTCGCCGCCCACGTGAACCAGGCGGGGCGTACCCGCGGGCTGGCCCTGCGCTACGAACACACCGCCGTGACACGGTGGTTGAAGGGGCAGCGTCCCCGCGGTCAGGTCCCCGACCTGATCTGCGAGGTGCTCGGAGGCCGCCTGCGGCGGCCCGTTGGGCTGGACGACATCGGACTCGGAGTGCCGGACCACCCCGGGGCCCTGCATGCCTCCCCGCTGAGCGGGTTCGTGGACCGGGCCGCTGCCCTGTGGCGCTCCGACGGCCAGGCCCGGCCCCAACTGCTCACCGCCGGGGCGGTCACCGGCACCCCGGCCGTCATCCCGGTCTGGGAGTGGGAGAACCCGCCGGAGGACGCCGACGTCTCGCGTGACGGGCCGAACCGGATCGGACCCGAGCACGTCGACGTCCTCAAGTCCGCCCGCGCCCACTACGAGCTGATGTACCGCCGGGCCGGCGGCGTGGCCACCCGAGATCGGATCGTCCGCTTCCTCGGCACCGAGACCGCGCCGATGCTGCGCGGGAGTTACCCCGACGACCTCGGCCGCCGACTGCACCGGGCCACCGGGTCCCTGGTGGCGGTGGCGGGCATCTGCGCGTACGACTCGGACGCGCACGGGCTCGCGCAGCGCTACTTCCACCAGGCGCTGCGCCTGGCCAAGGCGAGCGGCGACCGGGGACTCGGGGCGTACGTGATCGCCCTGATCGTCAACCAGTCCCTGCACCTGCGCGAGTACCGCCAGGCCGTCGCCTTCGCCGAGGCCGCACTGCGCGCCGCAGGCCGGCACACCACTCCGGCGCTCGCCGCCGACCTGCACGCCATGCAGGCCAAGGCGTTCGCCCAACTCGGCGACACCCAGGCCGCGCTGGCGTGCATCCGGGGCGCGGAGGCGGCCGCCGCGCGGATCCGCCCGGGCAGTGAGCCGGACGAGACCGGCTACGTACAGCCGGGCCTCGTCAATGTGCAGGTCGCCGAGGCGCTGCTCAGTCTGGGCGATCTGGAGGCCGCGCGGGTCCACGCGGCCGCCGCCGTCGGTACCCCGGCCCACGATCGCGGCCGGGTGCACCGGCTGGCGATGCTCTGCGAGATCCAGCTCCGCCAGGGCGAGGCGGACCGGGCCGCGGCGGGCGCGGCCGAGATGGCCGAGAGGGCTCGCGGGATGGAGTCGCTGCGGCTGCGCGACCGGCTGCGAGCGGTTCGCGAGCAGCTGCTGAACAGCGGTTGTTCCGAGGCGCAGGCAACCGTGCGGCTCATCGACGGGGCCCTGCGCGTTCCGCTGTGACAGGGCAGCTGCTGCGATGTGTGCCACCTACTCGAACGGAAGGCGGCACAACCGTGCAGTGGACGAACCTGAGTGAGCAGACCGTGTACAAGAACCGCTGGTTCGACGTGAATCTCGCCGACGTGGAACTCCCCGACGGCCGGCACCTCGACCACTTCGTGATCCGGCTGCGCCCGGTCGCCGTGGCCACGGCCGTCAACGAGGCCAACGAGGTGCTGCTGCTCTGGCGGCACCGCTTCATCACCGACAGCTGGGGCTGGGAGCTGCCCGCCGGGGTGGTCGAGGACGGCGAGGACATCGCCGCCGCGGCGGCCCGGGAGATGGAGGAGGAGTCGGGCTGGCGGCCCGGCCCGCTCCACCACCTGATGACGGTCGAGCCGTCCAACGGGCTGACCGACGCCCGCCACCACCTGTACTGGGCGGACGGGGCCACCTACACCGGCCACCCCGAGGACGACTTCGAGTCCTCACGCCGGGAGTGGGTCCCGCTGGGGCTCGTTCCCGACATGATCGCGGACGGGGAGATCCCGGCCGCCAACATGGCGGCCGGGCTGCTCCTGCTGTACCACCTGCGGCTCGGCCGGTAGGGCACCGCGACCCGGGCGGTCAGCCGTACGGGTAGAAGCCCGCACCCGTCTTGCGGCCCAGGCGGCCGGCGTCGACCATGCGCTGGAGCAGCGGGGGAGCGGCGTACAGCGGCTCCTTGTACTCGGCGTACATCGAGTCGGCGATCGAGGCGATGGTGTCCAGACCGATGAGGTCGGACAGCTTCAGCGGGCCCATCGGGTGGGCGCAGCCCAGCTCCATGCCGTTGTCGATGTCCTCGCGGCTTGCGATGCCCGACTCGAACATCCGGATCGCGGACAGCAGGTAGGGGACGAGGAGCGCGTTGACCACGAAGCCGGAACGGTCCTGGGCGCGGACGGCGTGCTTGCCGAGCACGTCCCGCACCAGGGCCTCTGCCCGCTTGATCGTCTCCTCGCCCGTGGTCAGCGCCGGGATCAGCTCGACGAGCTTCTGGACGGGGGCCGGGTTGAAGAAGTGGATGCCGATCACCTGGTCGGGCCGGGAGGTCGCGACGGCCAGCTTGACCAGCGGGATCGAGGAGGTGTTGGAGGCGAGGATCGCGTCCGGGCGGGTGATCACCTGGTCGAGGACCTGGAAGATCTCGGTCTTGACCTGTTCGTTCTCGACGACCGCCTCGATGACGAGGTCGCGGTCGGCGAACTCGCCGAGGTCGGTGGTGAAGGTGAGGCGGGCCAGGGTGGCGTCCCGCTCCTCTTCGGTGATCTTGCCGCGCTCGGCGGCCTTGGTCAGGGAGTTCTGAAGCCGGGTACGGCCGATCTCCAGGGCTTCGCCGGTGGTCTCGGCGACCTTGACCTCAAGGCCGCTTCGGGCACACACCTCGGCGATACCCGCGCCCATCTGGCCACAGCCCACTACGCCGACCCGTGTGATGTCGGAAGGGAGGTCAGTCACTTCGTGCCTTTCGCAGCTCATCCGTCGGCGGGTCCCCCGTGTGATTCCGGCGCCCGCCACGCCCCCCGACGTTACTCCCGACCTTGCGCGGCTCCGCGGGCCGGGGCGGGCATGCTGGGCGCACACCGCACACCGTCACTCAAAGAAACGGAGTCATCACATGGCGCACATCGGCCGACGGGCACTGCTGGCAGGGGCGGCGGGGGTGATCGCCGCCGCTTCGGGGGCACCGGCGTTCGCCGCGCCGCAGACCGCGGGCCCGCACTCCGGGCGGGGGGCCGGCACCCCCGAGTTCCGTGGGATGTGGATCGCGTCCGTCTCGAACGTGGACTGGCCCTCGCGCAGCGGGCTATCGGCCGCGACCCAGCGCAAGGAGCTGTTGGGCCTGCTCGACACCGCCGTCCGTCGCCGGCTCAACGCGGTAGTCCTCCAGGTCCGGCCGACCGCCGACGCGCTGTGGCCGTCCCCCTTCGAGCCCTGGTCGCAGTGGCTGACGGGCAAGCAGGGGGTCGATCCCGGCTGGGACCCCCTCGGCACGGCCGTCGCCGAGGCGCACGCTCGCGGCCTGGAACTGCACGCCTGGTTCAATCCGTACCGGGTGGCCAACCACGCCGACCTCGACCGGTTGGTGCCCGAGCACCCGGCGCGGCGGCGCGGCTGGACGGTCGAGTACGGCGGGAAGCTCTACTACAACCCCGGCGTGCCCGAGGTGCGGCGGTTCGTGCAGGAGGCCATGCTCGACGCGGTCACCCGCTACCCCCTGGACGCCGTTCACTGGGACGACTACTTCTACCCCTATCCGGTGGCGGGCGAGTACTTCGACGACGACGACGCCTACGACGCGTACGGGGCCGCCTTCCGGTCGAGGGCGGCCTGGCGCCGCAACAACACCGACACCCTGGTCCGCGAGATGTCCCAGCGGCTGCGCGCCCTGCGCCCCGCGGTCAGGTTCGGCATCAGCCCCTTCGGGATCTGGCGCAACTCCGACCGCGACCCGGCCGGATCGAAGACCCGGGGCCTTGCGGCGTACGACGACCTCTACGCGGACACCCGCAGGTGGGTCAGGGAGGGCTGGATCGACTACGTCGTTCCGCAGGTCTACTGGCACATCGGTCACGCGGCGGCCGACTACGCGGCGCTCGTCCCCTGGTGGGCCCGGACCGTCGCGGGCACCAGCACCGAGCTGTACGTGGGCGAGGCGCTGTACCGCTGCGACGGCGCGAGCCCCACGCCGGCCTGGCGGGATCCGGCGGAGCTGTCGAGGCACGTGCGTCTCGCCCGCGGATACCCGGAGGTCCGCGGCCATGTCTACTTCTCGGCGAAGCAGGTGGCCGCGGACCCCAACGGGGCGATGGCACGTGTGGTCGCCGACCATTACGGCTCGGCCGTGCCCCCGCGGTGAATTCAGTGCCTGGGCTCTGCAGGGTGGCGGACCACGCAGTCGGGTCCGGGAGCCATCAGCGCTTCGTGTCCGTCCTGGAATCGGACCCGGTACGGGGGCGTCCCGTTCTCGCCGAGCACCTGGGTGATCTCGCCCACCTTGTCGGGTTGTCCGACGATCCTGCCGTGCTGCACCAGCTGGTCGCCCTCGGTAGCTCGCATGTCTGACCTCCTCGGTGGCGCTCCGATCCGGTGCTAGCAGTTTAGGTCGTTCTGCTGCTGTTTGACCCGTTGGGTCACCGCGATGCAGACGAGAACCGCGCAGGCCGCGGCCGGTGCGGCGGGAGCGAGCCGCTCCCCGAGGAGCGCCACGGACCAGACCAGGGTCAGCAGCGGTTGCGCGAGCTGGAGCTGGCTGGCCCGGGGTGCCCCGATCTCGGCCATGCCCCGGTACCAGACGTACAGGCCGAGGAAGGTGGAGCCGGCCGCCGCCCAGACCAGGCCGGCCAGCCCGTGGCCGGTGAGGTGCACCGGCTCGTACACGAGCCCGAGCACGGAGCCGGCCACGGTGAGCGGCAGGCACAGCACCAGTGCCCAGCCGATCACCTGCCAGCCCGGCAGGACACGGGCGAGCCGGCCGCCCTCGGTGTACCCCGCCGCGCACACCAGCAGCGCCGCGAAGAGGTAGCCGTCTCCGGCGGAGAGCGAGCCGCCGCTCTGCGCGAGCGTGAAGCCGAGCACCACGGCGGCCCCGGCCACGGCCGCGGCCCAGAAGGCGCGCGGGGGGCGGTGGCCCGTGCGCAGCGCGGACAGGGCTGCCGTGGTCAGCGGCAGGAGGCCGACCACGACGGCGGCGTGCGAGGTGGTGGAGGTCTGCAGCGCCAGGGTCGTCAGCAGCGGGAAGCCGACGACCACCCCGCCGGCGACGACGGCGAGGCCCGCCCAGTGCGCGCGGGCGGGCGGCGCCACCCGTCGGGCCAGCAGGAAGGCGCCCGCGATGGCGGCCGCCAGGACGGAGCGCAGGGCCACCAGCGACCACGGGCCGAAGCTCTCCAGGCCCCAGGCGGTGGCGGGGAAGGTCAGCGAGAAGGCGACCACGCCGAGCGCGGCGAGGACCGTGCCCCGCGCCAACGGATTCTTCACCGCTATCGCGGTCGGGAGAGTAGCGCTATTCTGTGCTGTCATGTATGAGCGTAGCAGTGTGGTAGAGCTGGCGGATTCTCTGCGATCCGAGCTCAACCGCTACTCGGTGGGTGGAAAGCTGCCCTCCAGTCGGGCTTTGATCGAGCGCTACCGGGTCAGCCCCGTCACGGTCTCCCGGGCCCTGGCGCAGCTCGCCGCCGAGGGCCTCGTGGTCACCCGGCCGGGTGCCGGCGCCTTCCGCGCCGCCCCGCGGGCGGCGCTCCCCACGGCCGGGGACACCTCCTGGCAGGAGGTCGCGCTCAGTGCCGAGGGGGCCGGTGACGTCGTCCCCCGCTCGGTGGACGCCTCCGGGGTGCTGGCCTGTCTTGCCGCGCCGCCGCCGTCGGTGATCGCCCTCAACAGCGGCTACCTGCACGCCTCGATCCAGCCCGAACGGGCCATGGCCGCCGCGCTCGCCCGGGCCGGCCGGCGCCCGGGGGCCTGGGACCGGCCGCCCATGGAGGGGCTGCCCGAGCTCCGGGACTGGTTCGCCCGCGAGATCGGCGGGGCGGTCGGGGCCGCTGACGTCCTGGTGACCGCCGGCGGGCAGAGCGCGCTGACCACCGCCCTGCGGGCGCTGGCCCCGCCCGGTGCGCCGATCCTCGTGGAGTCGCCGACCTACCCGGGGCTGCTGGCCATCGCCCGGTCCTCCGGGTGCCGGCCGGTGCCCGTGCCGGTCGATGCCGAAGGGGTCCGGCCGGAACTGCTGGCCGCCGCGTTCGAAGCGACCGGGGCGCGCGTGTTCGTCTGCCAGCCGCTCTTCCAGAACCCCACCGGCGCGGTGCTGGCGCCCGCGCGGCGGGCCGAGGTGCTGCGGATCGCGCGGGCCGCCGGGGCGTTCGTGGTCGAGGACGACTACGCCCGCGCCCTCGGGCACGACGACTCCGGGCCGCTGCCCGCGACCCTGGCCGCCGAGGACCAGGACGGAGTGGTCGTGCACGTCAGGTCGCTGACCAAGGCCACCTCGCCCAGCCTGCGGGTCGGCGCGCTGGCCGCGCGGGGGCCGGTCGTGGACCGGCTGCGCGCCGTCCAGGTCGTCGACAGCTTCTTCGTGCCCCGGCCGCTCCAGGAGGCGGCCCTGGAGTTGGTCGGCGCACCCGCCTGGCCGCGCCACCTGCGCACGGTGGCCGCCGAACTGCGCCACCGGCGGGACGTGCTCGCCGGTGCGCTGCGGCGGGAGCTGCCCGGCTTGACCGTGGCCCATCTGCCCTCGGGCGGCTACCAGCTGTGGGCCAGGATGGCCGGGGGTGGCGATGACGCGTCCTTCGCAGCCACGGCCCTGCGCGCCGGGGTTGCGGTGGCTCCTGGCCGCCCCTATTTCTGTGCCGAGCCGCCCGCCCCGTACGTGCGGCTGGGCTTCGCCGGGGTCTCCGGCCCGGGCGATCTGGTGGAGGCCGTCCAGCGGATGCGCGCGGGTCTGCGGGAGGAGGCGAGGGCTCCGGACGCTTGACCCGCCGCCCCGCGCGGCCCACCATCGCCGCATGCATGTTCGGGTTTCGCTGGTCGCCGCAGCCCGTAGTTCCCCGCTGCTCGCCGAGCGCTTCGACGACGACCGCCCGCTGGACGGAGCCGGCTGGCGGGCGGTGGAGTCCGCCGCGCGAGGGCTCGTGCCCCTGGGTGCGGCCGAGCTGCGCTACTGCTCGCCGACCCCGCGCAGCCGGGCCACGGGCGAGGCCCTCGGGTACGCGCCGTTGGCCCAGCCGGCGCTGCGCGAGTGCGACATGGGCCGCTGGCGCGGGCTGACCCTCGCCGAGGTGACCGCCCGGGAGCCCGGGGCGGTGGACCAGTGGCTCGGCGACCCCTGGGCCGCCCCGCACGGAGGGGAGTCGCTGCTCGCCTTCATTTCCCGGATCGGCGGGTGGCTCGACACCCGGCCGGCGGACGACGGCGGCGCGATCGTGGCGGTGGCGGAGCCCTCCGTGGTCCGTGCCGCTCTCGTCTACGCCTTGAAGGCGCCCCCGCTGACCTACTGGAACGTGGACGTCCGGCCGCTGTCGACAGTGACCCTCACGGGCTGCCCCGGCCAATGGCACCTGTGCCTGCAGGCCCCCGCGTGACGGTCCCGTGACACCGGCCGGGCCCGGCTGGCTCCTGCGGCCCCCGCCGCGGTCCGGGCACCCGCCCCGTCCCCGGCATGATCGGCGCAATCGCCGCCGCGGCGCGGCCTTTCCTGCTAGACATCTTCCAGAGGGTGCCCTTCGCGCCCTTTCTTTCGGTGAGGGCCCTCCGCCGGGAGATCCACCGCATTGCATAAAACTGCGGCGGTACGTATAGTCATGCCATCGATGAGGAGGGTCCGATGGTGGTACGTGTAGCGGTGGCCGGAGCGAGCGGATACGCGGGTGGAGAAGTCCTGCGCCTGCTGCTCTCGCACCCCGAGGTGGAGATCGGCGCCCTGACCGGCAACTCCAACGCAGGGCAGCTCCTCGGCTCCCTGCAGCCGCACCTCGTGCCGCTCGCCGGGCGCACCCTGGAGGCGACCACCCCGGAGGCGCTCGCCGGTCACGACGTGGTCTTCCTCGCGCTCCCGCACGGCCAGTCCGCCGCCGTCGCGGCCCAGCTCGGCGAGGACGTCCTCGTCGTCGACATGGGTGCCGACCACCGCCTCAAGGACGCGGCCGACTGGGACGCGTTCTACGGCGCCCCGCACGCCGGGACGTGGCCCTACGGCCTCCCCGAACTGCCCGGCGGCCGTGCCGCACTGGAAGGCGCCCGACGGATCGCGGTCCCCGGCTGCTTCCCCACCGCCGTCTCCCTCGCCCTCTACCCCGCCTACCAGGCGCAGCTCGCCGAACCCGAGGCCGTGATCGTGGCCGCCACCGGGACCTCCGGCGCGGGCAAGGCGCTCAAGCCGCACCTGCTCGGCGCCGAGGTCATGGGCACCGTGACCCCGTACGGCGTGGGCGGCGGCCACCGGCACACGCCCGAGATGGTGCAGAACCTCAGCCCGCTCGCGGGCGAGCGCGTCTCCGTCTCCTTCACGCCGACCCTGGTCCCCATGGCCCGCGGCATCCTTGCCACCTGCTCGGCCAAGGCCCGCCCCGGCACCACGGCGGAGTCGCTGCGCGCCGCCTACGAGAAGGCGTACGCCGAGGAGCCCTTCGTCCACCTTCTGCCCGAGGGCCGGATGCCGTCCACCAAGTCCGTCCACGGTTCCAACGCCGTCCACGTCCAGGTCGCCCACGACGAGTCCGCCGGGCGGATCATCGCCGTCAGCGCCATCGACAACCTCACCAAGGGCACCGCCGGCGGTGCGGTGCAGAGCATGAACATCGCCCTCGGGCTGCCCGAGCAGCTCGGGCTTTCCACGATTGGAGTCGCGCCGTGAGCGTTACGGCTGCACAGGGATTCACGGCGGCGGGCGTCGCCGCCGGGATCAAGGCCAACGGCAACCCGGACCTGGCCCTCGTGGTCAACAACGGGCCGCGCCTGGCGGCCGCCGGCGTCTTCACCTCCAACCGCGTCAAGGCCGCGCCCGTGCACTGGTCCGAGCAGGTCCTGCGCGGCGGCATCGTCAGCGCCGTGGTCCTCAATTCCGGCGGAGCCAACGCCTGCACCGGCCCCAAGGGCTTCCAGGACACCCACGCCACCGCCGAGAAGGTGGCCGCCACGCTCAACGGACACGGATCCGGCGGCGAGCACAACGCGGGCGAGATCGCGGTCGCCTCCACCGGTCTGATCGGCGTCCTGCTCCCCATGGACAAGCTGCTCCCCGGCATCGATGCCGCCGCCGCGGCCCTGTCCGAGAACGGCGGCGAGGCGGCCGCCATCGCCATCAAGACCACCGACACCGTGCACAAGACGGCCACCGTCTCCCAGGACGGGTGGACGGTCGGCGGCATGGCCAAGGGTGCGGGCATGCTCGCCCCGGGCCTGGCCACGATGCTCGTCGTCCTCACCACCGACGCCGACGTGGACGGCGCCACCCTCGACCGGGCCCTGCGGTCCGCCACCCGCACCACCTTCGACCGGGTCGACTCCGACGGCTGCATGTCCACCAACGACACGGTGCTGCTGCTGGCCTCCGGGGCGTCCGGGGAGGTGCCCGCGTACGCGGACTTCGCCGACGCCGTGCGCAAGGTCTGCGACGACCTGGCACGCCAGCTGATCGGCGACGCCGAGGGCGCCAGCAAGGACATCCGCATCGAGGTCATCGGCGCGGCCACCGAGGACGACGCGGTCGAGGTCGGCCGCTCCATCGCCCGCAACAACCTGCTCAAGTGCGCCATCCACGGCGAGGACCCCAACTGGGGCCGCGTGCTGTCCGCGATCGGCACCACCGGGGCCGCCTTCGACCCGGACCGGCTCAACGTCGCCATCAACGGCGTATGGGTCTGCAAGAACGGCTCGGTCGGCGAGGACCGCGACCTGGTCTCGATGAAGGACCGCGAGGTCCGCATCACCGCCGACCTGTCCACCGGCGGCGAGTCGGCCGTCATCTGGGCCAACGACCTGACCGCCGAGTACGTCCACGAGAACAGCGCCTACTCCTCATGAGCGACGACAAGGCCGGCCAGCCCGGCACCTCCGGCGGCACCGCCCGCAAGCACACCGCCCTGCCCAAGGCGCAGATCCTCATCGAGGCCCTGCCCTGGCTCCGGCGCCACAACGGCAAGGTCGTCGTCATCAAGTTCGGCGGCAACGCCATGGTCGACGAGGACCTCAAGGCCGCCTTCGCCCAGGACGTGGTCTTCCTGCACCAGGCCGGCCTCAAGCCGGTCGTGGTGCACGGCGGCGGCCCGCAGATCAACGCCCAGCTCGACAAGCAGGGCCTGGTCAGCGAGTTCAAGGCCGGACTGCGCGTGACGACCCCGGAGGCCATGGACGTCGTACGGATGGTCCTGGCCGGCCAGGTCCAGCGCGAGCTGGTCGGTCTGCTCAACCAGCACGGGCCGCTCGCCGTCGGCATGACCGGCGAGGACGCCCGCACCATCACCGCGACCAAGCACAGCCCCCAGATCGACGGCGAGCTCATCGACATCGGCCGGGTCGGCGAGATCACCGCCGTCGACACCGGTGCCATCGAGGCGCTGCTGGCCGACGGCCGCATCCCGGTCATCTCCTCCATCGCCGGGAGCGCCGACGACCATCACGTCTACAACGTCAACGCCGACACGGCGGCAGCGGCGCTCGCGGCCTCCCTCGGTGCCGAGACGCTGATGGTCCTCACTGACGTCGAGGGCCTCTACGCCGACTGGCCGAACAGCGACGAGGTCATCAGCCGGCTCACCGTCAGCGAGCTGGAGAAGCTGCTGCCCGAGCTGTCCAGCGGCATGGTGCCCAAGATGGAGGGCTGCCTGCACGCCGTGCGCGGCGGTGTCGGCACCGCCCGCGTCCTCGACGGACGGGTTCCGCACTCGATCCTGCTGGAGATCTTCACGGACTCCGGCATCGGCACGATGGTCGTGCCCGACCAACAGCCAGGGGGAGCAGCATGACGAAGGGCACCGGCAACCAGGAGTACGGCGCCCGGTGGCAGGGCGCGCTGACCGACAACTACGGCACGCCCGCCGTCGCCCTCGTACGCGGCCGGGGCGCCCAGGTCTGGGACGCCGACGGCCGCCAGTACACCGACTTCGTCGGCGGGATCGCCGTCAACGCCCTCGGCCACGCCCACCCGGCGATCGTGGCGGCCGTGACCGAGCAGATCTCGACGCTCGGCCACGTCTCCAACCTCTTCGCCTCCGAGCCGGTCGTCGCGCTCGGCGAACGGCTGCTCCAGCTCTTCGGCCGCCCCGGCAAGGTCTTCTTCTGCAACTCCGGCGCCGAGACGATCGAGGCCGCCTTCAAGATCGGCCGGCTGACCGGGCGGACCCACATGGTTGCCACCGAGGGCGGCTTCCACGGCCGGACCATGGGCGCGCTCGCCCTCACCGGCCAGCCGAAGAAGCAGGAGCCCTTCGTGCCCCTGCCCGGCGACGTCACCCACGTCCCCTACGGCGACGCCGACGCCCTGCGGGCCGCCGTCACCGAGGAAACCGCGCTCGTCGTCATCGAGCCGATCCAGGGCGAGAACGGCGTCGTCGTGCCCCCGGCCGGATACCTGACGGCCGCCCGCGAGATCACCCGCGCCACCGGCACCCTGCTGGTCCTGGACGAGGTCCAGACCGGCATCGGCCGCTGCGGCCAGTGGTTCGAGCACCAGGCCCACGAGGGCGTCGAGCCCGACATCGTCACCCTGGCGAAGGGGCTGGGCGGCGGCCTGCCGATCGGCGCCCTGGTCGCCTTCGGGGCCACCGCCGACCTGCTCCGGCCCGGGCAGCACGGCACCACCTTCGGCGGGAACCCGGTCGCCTGCGCGGCGGGCCTCGCCGTCATCGACACCATCGCCGCGCACGACCTGCTGGACCGGGTCAAGGCGCGGGGCGAGCAGCTGCGCGCGGGCATCGAGTCGGCGGAGCACCCGCTGGTGTCCCACGTCCGCGGCGCCGGACTGTTGCTGGGTATCGTGCTGACCGAGCCGATCGCAGCCACGGTGCAGCAGGCGGCTCAGGACGCCGGCTTCCTGGTCAACGCGCCCGCCCCCGACGTCGTACGGCTCATGCCCCCGTACGTGCTCACCGAGGCCGAGGCGGACGCGTTCGTCCGGGCGCTGCCCGGCATCCTTGACGCGAGCAGCGGGGACGGATCCGGAGAATGAGACGACGATGAGCCAGGCGCAGGACAACGAGCACGGCGGGCAGGCCGTCCCGCAGACCCGCACGGCGCGCCACCGCCGGATCGTGGACATCCTCAACCGGCAGCCGGTCCGCTCCCAGAGCCAGCTGGCCAAGCTGCTCGCCGACGACGGCCTGAGCGTCACCCAGGCGACGCTCTCCCGCGACCTCGACGAGCTGGGCGCGGTGAAGATCCGCAACACGGGCGGGGAGCTCATCTACGCCGTGCCTAGCGAGGGCGGCTTCCGCACCCCGCAGGCCCCGCTCGGCGAATCCGCGAAGGAGGAGCGCATGCGGCGCCTCTCCGGGGAACTGCTGATCTCGGCGGAGGCCTCCGCGAACCTCGTCGTCCTGCGCACCCCGCCGGGTGCGGCGCAGTTCCTGGCCTCGGCCATCGACCAGGCCGAACTCCGCGAGATCCTCGGCACCATCGCCGGCGACGACACCCTGATGCTGATCAGCCGTGACCCGGTGGGCGGCCAGGCCCTCGCCGACCACCTCCTGCGGCTGGCGCAGAAAGAGGGCTGAGCGGGACGTTCGGGCCGGGCCGGGACCGACGCCGCCTAGTAGCGGGTGACCGCGAGCGGCCCGTCCTGCGTGCCGATGGCGATGTGCGGACGCCGGTCCGGATCCGCCCAGCGCAGGATCGCCCGCATGTCCCGCTCGGGCACCGACACGCAACCGGCCGTCGCTCCCTTGCCGTTGACGTGCAGGAAGATCCCGGCGCCCCGGCCGCGCACCGGGCGGTCGTAGTTGAAGGCGATCAGCAGTGCGTGCGCGTACTGCTGCTCGTAGCCGACCAGGTGCTCGGCCTCGCCCGGCGCGCAGTCCGCCGCCAGCGGCTCCACCCACCGGTTGTACGCCGCCGAGGCGTTGTCCTGGCACCACCAGGACTCCGCGGTCACCCGCCGGTAGCGGTACTCCGTCCCGGCCGGCGCACGCCGGATCCCGAAGGCGTAGGGGAGCTCGTACAGGCCGGTCGGGGTGGTGCCGGTGCCCTGGATCCGGGTCGCACCCTCGGCCAGACCGCCCGCCCCGAACCGGGCGGGCGCGCTCCCGGCCGCGTACCAGCGCCCGGCTCGCCGGTCCCACCAGGTCAGGCGGCCGGTCGTGGAGCCGGGCGCGGGCGCGACAGCGGTGATCAGCTGGCTGCCCCCGCCGGTGTCGGCGAGACGGTCGGGCAGGGGCCCGGACGGAGCCCCGGATCCGTGCGGGAGCAGGGCGGTGACGAGCAGTGAGCCCGTGACGAGAGCAGTACGCAGCACATGTCAGACGGTACGGGCAGGAAGGGGCAGGGGCAGCCCCGGCAGGCCGTCGAGGCTCGTCCCGATGTGATCCTTCTTCTCGCAGTACTCGGCGAACTCCTCGTCCGTCTTGCGGGCGAGGAACTCCGAATGGAGGGTGCGCTCACCCTGGTACTCCATGAGGGGGACGGCGTACCCGCACACGTCGGCGATCCGGCGGGCGTGCACCAGGATGACCGCCCGTGCGCCGGGCCCGTCGGCCTCGCCGAACAGCTCGATCAGTTCGGGCCAGCGCGGGTCGTCGCGGAAGACGGCCTCGCCCTCGCCGTGGATGCGGACGATGTTCGGGGGCCCGCTGAAAGCGCACCACATGAGGGTGATCCGGCCGTTCTCCCGGATGTGGGCGATGGTCTCGGCGCCACTGCCGCCGAAGTCCAGGTAGGCGAGCCGCTGTTCGTCGATGACGACGAGGGTGCCGGCGCGGCCCTTGGGGGACAGGTTGACGTGGCCGTCACCCGAGAGCGGGGCGGTCGCGGTGAAGAAGACGGGCTGTTCCTCGATGAAGGTGCGCAGCCTGCCGTCTATGCGTTCGTAGATCTTTCCCATGGGCAGATTATCTGCCCACGACTGCGGTGTAGGTCGCAGGATTTCGGCTGCCCTGCTCGCCGATGCGTGCGGGCGCGCCAATTGACGAAACATGCAGAGCAATGCATAGTTATGCCTGTCGATGGGTGTGCCGATGAGGAGTCCCGCGATGGAGTACGGCGTACCCGCCTGCTCCGGCGGCGTGCACACCCCCCGGCCCCACCGACGTCTTCGACCGGTCGCCGAAGACGCCGGCCGGGCGCGACCCGGCCTGATCGCCGCGCTGCCCAGCCCGCCCGAAGGCGGCCTCCCCGTTACCTCCGCGGCGGGGAGGCCGTTGCACATCCATCCATGCAGTCTTAGAGGAGCAGTAGCTGTGAGCAGCAACAACGCTGGTGACGTCCGGCTCTGGGGCGGCCGGTTCGCCGACGGCCCCGCCGAGGCCCTCGCGAAGCTGTCCGCGTCGGTCCACTTCGACTGGCGCCTCGCGCCCTACGACATCGCCGGCTCGCGCGCCCACGCCCGTGTGCTGCACACGGCGGGACTGCTCACGGCCGACGAGCTCACGCGCATGATCGACGGCCTGGACCGGCTGGAGGCGGATGTCGCCGACGGCTCCTTCACCGGCACCATCGCCGACGAGGACGTGCACACCGCGCTGGAGCGGGGCCTGCTGGAGCGGCTCGGCGCCGATCTCGGCGGCAAGCTGCGGGCCGGACGGTCCCGCAACGACCAGGTGGCCACCCTCTTCCGGATGTACCTGCGCGACCACGCCCGCATCATCGGCGGCCTCATCGCCGACCTCCAGGACGCGCTGGTCGGCCTCGCCGAGAGCCACGCGGACGTGGCGATGCCGGGCCGCACCCACCTCCAGCACGCGCAGCCGGTGCTCTTCGCCCACCACGTGCTGGCCCACGTGCAGTCGCTGTCCCGGGACGCGGAGCGGCTGCGGCAGTGGGACACCCGTACGGCGGTCTCCCCGTACGGCTCCGGCGCGCTGGCCGGTTCCTCGCTGGGCCTGGACCCGGAGGCCGTTGCCGCGGAGCTGGGCTTCGAGCGGGGCTCGGTGGGCAATTCGATCGACGGCACGGCATCGCGCGACTTCGTCGCCGAGTTCGCCTTCGTCACCGCGATGATCGGGATCAACCTGTCCCGGATCGCGGAGGAGATCATCATCTGGAACACGAAGGAGTTCTCCTTCGTGACCCTGCACGACGCCTTCTCCACGGGCTCGTCGATCATGCCGCAGAAAAAGAACCCGGACATCGCGGAGCTGGCGCGCGGCAAGTCCGGCCGCCTCATCGGCAATCTGACGGGTCTGCTCGCCACCCTCAAGGCCCTGCCCCTGGCCTACAACCGGGACCTCCAGGAGGACAAGGAGCCGGTCTTCGACTCCTGCGACACCCTGGAGGTCCTGCTGCCGGCCTTCACCGGCATGATGGCCACGCTCACCGTCAACCGGGAGCGGATGGAGGAGCTGGCCCCGGCGGGCTTCTCGCTCGCCACCGACATCGCGGAGTGGCTGGTCAAGCAGGGCGTTCCGTTCCGCGTGGCGCACGAGGTGGCAGGCGAGTGCGTCAAGGAGTGCGAGGGGCTCGGCATCGAGCTGGACGAGCTCACGGACGAGCAGTTCGCGAAGATCTCGGAGCACCTGACCCCCGAGGTGCGCACCGTCCTGAACGTCCGGGGCGCGCTCGCCTCCCGCAACGGCCGCGGCGGCACCGCCCCCTCGGCGGTCGCGGCCCAGCTGAACGAACTGAAGGCCGACCTGGTCATCCAGCACGCCTGGGCCGTCCACAAGCAGTAGCCATCCCCACAGTCCCCGCCGCCCTGCGGCCCGCACGCCCGCCGACCCGGGTCCGGGCCTGTACGTCCGCACGCGGCGGAACCCCCGGAGGGGCGGCGGGGGCCCCCGGGGACCCCCCCCCCCCC